>CAZGVP010000030.1:0-14835 GCA_964529135.1 uncultured Caulobacterales bacterium
CGACAATCACTTTATGTGATCGTTTCTGTGGCCCAATATTGCACTGCGTTTTACATGTTATTTATAAATATAAATTTTTTAGTGCATTCTATGAGAATTAAAAGTTACGAAATAAGTGTTCTGCTAGTAACGGAGTTTTGCTGTTTTAAACTGCTGTAAACTTAAAAACGAAGGTAAAATATATATCACGTAGGCGAAATTGAAAAACGACTTTGATCAATGGTTGACCACCTCGCGCAAATTCCAACTTCGGCAGCAACGAGTATTTTCTGCCCATCATGGGTCTATTCAGTGATCTAGATATAAATTCCCTAAATCATGTAACAGGGAATAATTTACATCTAAACAAGTAAGCCTATTTTTTCCTTACATAATTGATCAATGGCTTTTTGCTGCATCAAAAACTCGAGCCAGTTTTGATCCTCAATTGATTATAAATGTCGCTATTTACAAACAAAATATTTATTTGTACACTAACAATAAATAAGGTCTGCATTTCCATGAGGTTTAGAGAATGAGTCTGTATCGTTGTCCAGAAAATCTAGAGGATGCGTACGCACTTTTATCTGATGATTCGTGGAAAATTTTGTCTGGTGGAACCGATTTTTATCCCACTCTAGGGCAGAAGCATGTCAATTTCAACGTGCTAGATGTGTCACGTATTTCCTCCATGCGGGCCATCAAAAAAGATGATGAAGGTAATTGGCATATTGGTGCATTGGCTACTTGGACTGATATTATCAGGCATGATTTGCCGCCTGCGTTTGATAGTTTGAAATTATCTGCACGTGAGGTTGGCTCCGTCCAAATTCAAAATCGGGCAACTGTTGTTGGTAACATCTGCAATGCGTCTCCAGCAGCAGATGGTGTTCCGCCACTTCTAACTCTTGATGCGATGGTAAAGATCGGGTCTTTAAATGGTGAGCGCGAACTGTCACTGCAAGATTTCATTTTGGGTAATCGCAAAATAAACCTTCAGCCAAATGAATTGGTGGTTGGTCTTAAAATTCCAGCGCCGAGTGCAAAAGGTCAATCGACATTTCTGAAATTGGGTGCGCGGAAATATCTGGTGATCTCAATTTCTATGGTTGCGGCAAAAATTGTGACAGATGCAAGTGGTGTGATTGAAGATGCCGCCGTGAGCGTCGGTTCATGCTCGCTCGTCGCGACCCGCTTGCCGGATTTGGAGAAGGTGCTGATTGGTCGAAACATAAAGGATCAGTTGCAAAATTGTATTGCGGATGAGTACTTATCAGTTCTGTCTCCAATCGATGATGTGCGTGCTACGAAAGCTTATAGAATGGATGCCAGTAAAGAGCTTGTTGCGCGGGCGCTACATATGGCTGTGGAGGAGTATTGCTAATGGATATCTCCTTTGAATTGAATGGTGGGAAGCAACAAGCGTCGGTTGATCCGGTAAAGCGCCTATCTGAGTTTTTGCGTAGTGACTTAGGCTGCTCGGCTACAAAGGTCGGTTGTAATGCAGGCGATTGCGGTTCTTGTACGGTTTTAATCGACGGCGAGATTGCTTGCAGTTGTCTCACGAGTGCTGCGCAAGTCGATGGCACTAAGGTTGAAACGCTGGAAGGCATGGGCCGTGATGGCACTTTGACCAAGCTTCAAAAGAGTTTTTTGCATTTCGGCGCGGCGCAGTGCGGAATTTGTACGCCAGGCATGCTTATCTCGGCGAAAGTATTGCTAGAGAGTAAACCTACTCCCTCAAAGCAGGAAGTGGAGGATGCGCTAGGCGGTGTTCTGTGCCGATGCACAGGATATCGCAAAATTGTCGAAGCAGTAATGCATGCAAATGATTTTGAGGATGTTTCTGTGTCGCCAGAAGCAGGCGAGGGGGTTGGTGCTCCTATTCGCCATCTGGATGGTGTTCCAAAAGTAGATGGCACATTGAAGTACGGCAATGATACCATTCCTGCCGATGCGCTTTATGTCCGAGTTATTCGAAGTCCTCATCATTTTACTGAATTTTCAATTGGTGACAAACAAGCGTTCGTTTCTGCCCATGAGGGTGTTGAAGCGTTTATGGATGCATCAGACATCCCAGGCAAAAATTGTTTTGGGGTGATACCACCCTT
Source organism: uncultured Caulobacterales bacterium (assembly GCA_964529135.1). Taxonomy (GTDB): domain Bacteria; phylum Pseudomonadota; class Alphaproteobacteria; order Caulobacterales; family Parvularculaceae; genus CALLPQ01. The sequence goes on from CAZGVP010000030.1 coordinate 2,091, forward strand.
TGCTGATCAGCCGGTCTTTGCGAAAGGTGTGGCTCGTTGGCGTGGTGAAGCAGTGGCTGCTGTCGTTGGTGACGAGGCGACGGTACGGGCATTTTCAGACGACGATTTTCCAGTTTCATGGCAGCCTCAATCCCATGCCCTGCTGCCCCATGAAGCGATGAACGGTAATCTCAAAAACTTGCATGAAGGCCGTGAAGGAAATCTGCTTGTAGAAGGTTATGTCGAAAAGGGTGCTGTGGAAGCCGGACTGAGCGCGTCTGAATTCCAAGTTGAAGTGAGTACATCCACACCATTTATTGAGCATGCCTATATTGAACTCGAAGCAGGCTACTGTGCGCCAAAAGGCAATAGACTTGAACTCTTTGGTTGTACGCAAGCAGCTGTTATGGACAAAGAAAGTCTCGCAGAAATTATGGGGCTTGAGGAAGACGCAATCCGCGTTATGCCTTCTGCTTGTGGCGGTGGCTTTGGGTCTAAGCTCGATATTTCCTTCCAACCTTATATTGCACTTGCCGCATGGAAATTGAACCGTCCGGCTTACATTAGCTATTCCCGCACTGAATCGATGCAGTCGACTACGAAACGTCATCCGTCTGAAATCACGTTAAAGCTTGGTTGTGACAAATATGGCAAGATTACAGGGTTTGATTTCGAAGGCACATTTAACACAGGCGCTTATGCCAGTTGGGGGCCGACGGTTGCAAACCGCGTTCCGGTTCATGCGTCCGGTCCATATTTTGTAGAGAATTATCGCGCGAAGAGCTATGCAATCCATACAAACACGCCGCCATCGGGTGCGTTCCGTGGGTTTGGTGTGCCGCAGTCAGCAATCGCACAAGAAACAGCTTTTGATCAGCTAGCGGACAAAGTTGGGATAGATCGACTTGATTTCCGCATTAAAAACGCACTTCAAAACGGAATGCCTACAGCCACGGGACAGGTGTTCGATAAAGGCGTCGGCATCAAGGAATGTCTTGAAGCGTTAAAACCACAATGGGATGAAGCAAATAAAGTTGCGCAAGAATTTAATACAAAAGCCAATGGAAGCGGTTTGCGCAAAGGTGTTGGCCTTGGTTCTTGTTGGTATGGTTGCGGAAATACGTCCCTGCCAAATCCTTCAACCATTCGTATGGGTATCAAGGTGGATGGAAGCGTCGTGCTTCACCAAGGCGCGATGGATATCGGCCAAGGTGCTAATACAGTCATTACACAAATTGCCTCTGACGCATTAGGCGTTCCTGTTCATTCAATCACTATTCTGGACGGGGATACAGATATCACACCCGATTGCGGAAAAACCTCTGCTTCACGGCAAACATATGTAACCGGTTCTGCTGCAAAGCTTGCGGGAGATTCCCTTCGAAAGGCAGTCCTTCGTAAAGCAAATGTCAGCGAAACAGCAGAGCTGGTTATTCACTCAGGTAAAATTATTGCAACTGAAGGTGAAACAGTTGCAACTATTGATTTAAAAGAGATGCCAGAAAATGAGTTTGGCTACGTATTAATGGCTGAAGAAACATATGATCCACCGACCAAGCCCTTGGACGAAAAAGGGCAGGGTATTCCTTACGCGGTTTATGGCTATGGCGCACAAATGATGGAGCTTACAGTTGACACCAAACTGGGTACAGTAAAGCTCGATCGTATTGTAACGGCTCATGACGTAGGTAAGGCAATTAATCCGCTCCTCGTTGAAGGACAGATTGAGGGTGGTGTTGCGCAGGGCATTGGTTTGGCTTTGATGGAAGATTATCTTCCTGGCCGCACAGAAAATTTGCATGATTATCTGATCCCAACTTTCGGGGATATGCCTGAGTTTGAAAATCTTATAATCGAGGTGGAAGATGCGGAAGGACCTTATGGTGCTAAGGGGCTTGGCGAACATGTATTGATCCCGACAGCACCTGCAATCCTAAACGCTATTCGCGATGCAACGGGTGCGGTGGTTTCCGACCTGCCCGCTACACCTGATAAAGTGATGACCGCATTAAAGGCGATGAAGTGAGAATTTGAATGACTGATACGCCAAACACAAAGCCCGAAAAGATCAGATGCGATGCGTGCCCGGTCATGTGTTACATCGCTGAGGGCAAGTCCGGCGCATGTGATCGATATGCAAATCACGATGGCGAGCTGGTGCGTCTTGATCCACTCACGGTGATTGAAAGCCAAATCAATGATGGAACACCAGTTGTTCCATTCCTCGAAGGCGGTGAGAATTGGGATGGCGAAGTTGTTCGCCCAAAAGAGCGCTTCATTACAGCAATTGGCGCTGGCACGACCTATCCAGACTACAAACCTGCGCCGTTTATTGTTTCGAGTGAAGTTGATGGTGTGGATACGGTGACAGTCGTTACCGAAGGTATTTTCAGCTATTGTGGTGCAAAGGTAAAAATAGATACCGATAGACACCTAGGGCCAGAGCGTAGTTTGGTACGCGCGAATGGTGAGCCGGTAGGGCATGTCACCACCGCTGAATATGGTTCGCAGATGTTATCGCTAGGTGGTGTTCATCACTTGACCGGTGGCGGAAAGAAAGAAGGCCGCGTTACTTGCGCAACTTTACTGGCACTTTGTAACGGGGAAGCGGTTGATCTCACCATCGATGATGGGGCTGACTTAACGGTACAAGCCAATGAGGCGCCGATTGTAAACGGTGTGTCTGAGCAGCGCATGCGTGTTGGTTGTGGTTCTGCAACCGTTGGTATGTTTGCCTCTCAGTGGAAGGGGTTGGTAGATGAAGTCGTCGTTGTGGATGACCATATAACAGGCGTCATGTCTGAGCATCAGGCAGGCAAGGTAATTGGCTGGGAAGAAACTGGCATCAAGATTGTTGGTCGTCGCTCTACGCCTGGGCGCTATTTTCAGGTTGCAAATCCGGGCACAGGCTGGGGTGGGACCGATCTTACAGATCCGCTTACCATTCTGGGTGATTTTAACCCTGCAAAGGCAAAGGCAGGACTAAGCTTGCTGATGGTTTCCACCACAGGTGAGCATTTTGCTTATTATGAATTGAACGAAGAGTTGGCGCCAGTTGAAAAGGAAATTCCTGACCGTTTGAAGCCTTCAATTGAGCGTATTGACGAGAATTGCGAGCCTGCGCTTTGCTCCGTTGTTTTTATGGGCGGTGCGGGTGGTTCATTGCGTGCGGGTGTTACGGAAAATCCGATCATGCTTACCCGCTCCGCGCAAGAAACGATTACCAATGTGACCTGTGGTGGTGCACCTGCGTACAGATGGCCCGGTGGCGGGATTACCGTCATGGCGGATGTTTCGCGCATGCCTGAAAACTCTTTCGGCTATGTGCCGACACCTGCCTTGGTGGCACCCATTGAATTTACCATGTCGCTCGAAAGCTATGAAGCTTTGGGCGGCCATATGGACCATGTACTTAGCCTTGACGAGGCAATTGCCGCTAATTCTGGTAAGCAGAAAGATCACATTTTGAATGGTCAACGCTTCGTCGGAAACCATATAGGCAATCCATGGCCTGCGGCAGGTGGGAAGTAAGCGCTTATGTTTCAGGATGCCCCGCAAATAATAATTTCAAAAACCGGTGAACGGTTATATTTGCGGCATGGGCCAATTGATCTCTTCATTGAAATCGATACCCAAGACCAACAAGCGCGGCTTGAAGGCTTCAAGGTGGCGACGCAAACATTTAAAACGATCTTACCTGAACTTTGCGAAGAACTTTCCTTACTACGTCAGCCAGTGAAAAAATATAGAGGAAAGCCGAGCGGGGTCGTTGCTTCTAAAATGTACGAAGCGGCATCCTCCCATGCTTCTGAATATTTTGTAACGCCGATGGTTGCGGTTGCAGGCTCTGTTGCAGAGCATTTGCTGGAAACTATATTCCGTGCAGTGCCAGCGGAGAAAATCTTTGTGAATAATGGCGGGGATATTGCGCTTTATTTAGCAGGCGATAAAACCTTCAAGGTAGGCATATGTTCTGATCTAGCGACCGGTGATATTGATACGCATGCAACCGTTCACGCGAGCGATAATATAGGTGGCGTTGCGACAAGCGGTTGGGCAGGTCGAAGTCACTCTTTGGGAATTGCCGATGCGGTGACCGTCTTTGCTGAGACGGCGGCACTGGCAGACGCGGCAGCAAGCTTAATTGCTAATACAGTCGATTTACCAAAGTCAGATAAAGTTATGAGATTGCCTGCAAATGAACTCGCACCGGATAGTGATCTAGGTGGTTGTCTTGTTACGACCCATGTTGCGACACTTAATGAGTTCGAAAAAGAAGAGGCCTTGCAGAAAGGTGAGGCGCTCGCAAATGATATGCAAAATCAAGGGCTCATTCATTCTGCGTATTTAACCGTACAAGGTAGTCATGCGATCGTTTCGCACACGAAAAATGATGCACTAAATCAATTTATCTCAACCGATATAATCAAAAACCAAACAGGATTAACTCATGCCTGACGTTATCATACGAAAAACCGTAACCTCTGTTGACGAAATTTTCCATGAAGGTGGCCCCGTCTCCGACACGCCACACAAGCGCGGCTACATAGCTTGCGTTATTGAAAACCCGTTTGCTGGAGAATATGTTGAAGATATCCAAGGCTTCATGGAAGACTTGAAGCCACTTGGTATTGATATGGCGAAGCGATTGATCACAGCGATGGGGGGAGATGCATCTGCCATCGAAGCCTATGGTAAGGCGTCCGTTGTTGGTGGAAATGGTGAACTGGAACACGCAGCACTCTGGCATGCGCCCGGTGGCTATTCCATGCGGGATCAACTTCCTAATTCGAAAGCAATTGTGCCATCTGCAAAAAAAGTTGGTGGTCCTGGTGTGCGGATTGATGTGCCTGTCACTCATTCCAATGCATCCTATGTGCGTTCGCATTTTGACTCCCTTGAAGTAGGGATCAATGATGCGCCACGTAAAAATGAAATGATGGTCATTCTTGCAATGACTACTGGAGCCAGAATCCACAATCGTGCTGGAGGTCTAGCCTCCGCTGATATCATCGGCGAAGATGGATTAAAGTAGGGAAAAAGATAATGATAGTACGCAAAGTTATTGTAACCGTTGAAGATACGCATCTGGAGATTGGACAAAAAATTTCTCCACCAACAAGACGCGCCGCCGCTATTGCTGTGATTGAAAACCCATTCGCCGGTAAGTATGAAGAAGACCTAGAACTACTAATGAATCTAGGTGAAGAGCTTGGTGGCATTCTTGGCAAGAAATGTGTTGAGGCACTTGGCATCAAACCGGAAGAAGCAGAAAGCTATGGCAAGGCTGCCATGGTTGGTGAGAATGGCGAGCTTGAACATGCCGCTGCCATCCTTCACCCTAAACTGGGAAAACCGTTGCGTGCTGAAGTCGAGAAGGGCGCGGCACTTGTTCCTTCATCCAAGAAAATGGGTTCTATGGGGCAGCCGCTTGATGTTCCACTTGGCCATAAAGATGCCGCATATGTGCGGTCGCATTTTGACGGTATGGAAGTGCGTATCAATGATGCACCAAGAGCTAACGAGATCATGGTTGCCATTGCCGTTACCGATTCCGGTCGCCCATTGCCACGTGTTGGTGGTCTTACCCATGAAGACGCTGAAGGAAAAGATGGATTGCGATAGCAGAGACAGAATAATGCTATTATCGGTTTGATTTGCTATTTGTATCAGTCCCATATAGTGATTTGCTCGCATTAAGGGCAGCAACGAGGATTGATCAATGGAAAGCCAATACGAACTTGATAAGCAGATTGGCTATCTTCTTCGCTTAGCAAGTCAGCGTCATAGCGTAATCTTTCAAAACAACACGATTGATAATATTACGCCAACGCAATTTTCTGCTCTTGTGCGAATTTCTGACAATGGCGAATGTTCACAAAACCATCTTGGGCGTCTTTCAGGAATGGACGTTGCGACTATAAAGGGTGTTGTGGATCGGTTAATGCAAAAGAATTTTCTTAAATCCCGCGCGGACCCGGAAGATAAAAGACGTTTGCTGGTTTCTCTAACACACAGCGGAACGACGCTTGTCAATGATATGAAAAAAGCGGGTAAAAAAATTACGTCAGAAACACTTCAACCATTAACCGTTCAGGAGCAAAAAACGCTCCTGAAGGCTTTGAAGAAGATAACCTAATCATCGGTCAAAACTATGGTGCTCTGCAACTAAGCCATGCTAAACATGGGTGGCTGCTAACATCGGCTTTAATTGATTGTGTCTTAGAGTACTGGTACGCGGGCGGATGGTGGTGTCGAACGCGATCGTCCTGTGCGCATTTTACCATCAATCATAATAGCTGCGATCCCTGGTATATTGCCAATAGTCATAGCACCCAGAACATCGTTTCCAGCTGATCCGCTAGGTCGATCCATAAAGACTAGGTCTGCTGGCCGTCCTGGCTCCACAATTCCTTGCTCAAGATTTCGTCTCTTCGTCACGTTGCCGGTGCCGCAACACCATGCTTGCTCTGCCGGTAACCCACCAAAACTGCTCAATAGTGTCGCCATGCGCAGCATGCCATTTGGCTGTACACCGGAGCCAGCGGGAGCATCCGTTCCGATCAGAAAATCTGCTAACCGGTCTTCAGCCATTGCACCCTCTAATGTAACCAAGGCTGACTTCTCATTGCCATTATGCACGGCTTCAAGTGCGCCAGTAGCGTTGCGGCAAAGCTCGCGAATTTCTTCATGAGGGATAGAGGTTGGGCCGCCATTGATGTGGCTAACAACATCGGGTTGTGCCTCTAATACATCTGCTGCTGTAACATGATGAGAACCGGCAATTGATGGGCCGCCCGTATGCATAATTGTTTCGATCCCTAATTCTCGGCACCAAGCAGTAACGCGGGCTGCGTCAGGGCCTTTGGCAACAGTACCAAGACCAATTTCTCCGATGTGTCTAATACCTGCTTCTTTGATCCCAACATAAAAATCACGATCAAAATCAAGTTCTGGTACGGGAGCGCCTGCCAGTACTTTTGCGCCAGTTGAACGGAAATTGGTAAAACACCGTTGAGCCACCATAGCGAGTGCTTTGACACCTTCTGCATCCTTGGGGCGACCGGGAAGATGTACTTCTCCGGCAGATATGAAGCTGGTAACACCACCGTTTACATTCATTTCGATCCAGCCAATCTGGTTTTGGCGCGGAGTCCAGTCGCCAAAAACTGGATGGCAGTGACCGTCGATTAGGCCGGGTGCAACAGCACAGCCCGCAGCATCAATCGTACGGTCTGCATCGGCTGATTCAAAACCTATGATCTTACCATCCTCAATCAATAGGCAGTCGCTGTCTATGAGTGGTGCGTCTAGGTTTCCGCTTAGAAGCAATCCTATATTCTTAATGAGTGTCCGGCCCAATTCAGGTGTGTCTTTCAGTGCGTCAGCCATGTGTCCTCCAAATATAAAATACGATCATCATACAGGCATAATTTTTGCAATAGACCGTAGTGGCTACAAAGTTCTTTATAAGAAGCAATTATAGATATTCATTAGTATACTAATGATGATAATGCAATGGTTGTGAGGATAAAGAAGGCATGTAAAACGATCGTTGCCGAGCATTGCAGTCGTTTACGATGCAGGAAAAAAGCTTATCAATATATTTAAGAAAAGTAATTAGCCTCCACCAAGTTTTGGCGAAGCTTTTCCCAAATTTAATTCGCTTCTGGAAAAACTGATCGGTGTCCTTAACCCGGGAATGCCTTCTGGTGAGATCTGCATTTGTCGGTGTATAAGTTGCGGATCATTTAACGCTTCTTCTACAGAGTTAATTGGACCTGCCGGCACACCTGCATTTTCGAGCGCCTTAAGTAAATCAGTCTTTGTCCATTTGACGCTTTCATTGCGCAGAATTTCCACAAGCGCATGACGGTTTTCAACGCGTGATGGGTTTGTTGAATATTTCTTATCTTGACTTAAACTGTCCAAGTTCAGCAATCTGCAAAGTCTTGCAAATTGGCTGTCATTGCCGCAGGCGATGATGATTTGCCCGTCGCTGGTCGGGAAATTTTGATAAGGAACGATATTAGGATGTGCATTTCCAAGTCGCTTTGGCGTATTTCCAGTTGCCAGATAATTCATCGCTTGATTAGCAAGCACACCGGTCATGCAATCAAATAGTGACATATCGATATGTTGCCCCTTGCCGCTCAATTCTCTCTCGCGCACAGCAGATAAAATGCCGATTACACTGTAAAGTCCTGTAAAAATATCAGCAAATGCAACGCCGATTTTTTGCGGTTCTCCATCCGGCTCGCCTGTCAAATCCATGATGCCGCTCATGCCCTGTATCATGAAATCATAACCTGCCCGATTAGCATAAGGCCCATCCTGCCCAAAGCCCGTAACCGAGCAGTAAATCAATCTGGGATTGATCGCGCTCAAGGTTTCATAATCAAGTTTGTATTTTTTTAATCCACCAACCTTGAAATTCTCGATTAAGATATCTGCGTCTTGAATAAGTCTATATATTTCTTCGAGGTCCTCTGATGAATTGAAATCATGTACATTGCTCGATTTACCTCGGTTGGTGGAATGAAAATACGCGGCTGAACAATCACCTTCACGTTCAATAAAAGGCGGTCCCCATTTGCGGGTATCATCGCCCTGTGGGCTTTCAATTTTAGTCACTTCGGCACCAAGGTCAGACAGGGTTTGTCCAATCCATGGGCCCGCCAGAATGCGCGCAAGTTCAATAATCTTCAGGCCTTGAAGAGTGTGGTCAAAGAAATTTTCCTCAAATGTATTGTGCTGTTACGATTTGCGGTAATCGCATATCAGATGGAGTGTTTCGGTTAGGTTGCTGTGCGCAACCCTATCAATGGTATTTAGACAGTCGTAGATAAAAATTGGCTCTTGAGTCTTTGCGGTTAGAAACAGGTCAATGTTTTTATCACCAATCTTGCTGCCATAGCTGCTTTCCCTATTATAATTTCATTCGTGTACTAATGCTATGAATTTTTGGGTAAAGCAATCTGGCCTAAAAATCAAAACTTTTCTAGGCTTGACGATTAAACAGAATTTTTATAATTGTTAGTATACAAATGAAATTATAGAGAGCTTACCAGCATGACATTTGTTGTTACAGATGGTTGTATCAATTGCAAATACAAGGATTGCATCGAAGTATGTCCTGTCGATTGTTTTTACGAAGGTGAAAACATGGTCGTAATTCAACCAGATGAATGCATTGATTGCGCGGTATGTGAACCAGAATGCCCAGTTGATGCGATCAAGCCTGATACCATCGATAACGCAGATTTCTGGGTTGAACTTAACATGAAGTATTCTGAAAAGTGGGTGAATGTAACCGAGCAGGGTGAGCCCTGTGCCGACCGCGAAAAATGGGCTGACAATAAAGACAAGCTTTCACTTCTATCTGAAAAATCAGCGGCGTGATTAAGGAGAATTTGATGTCAAATGCAGAGACGATTGAAAAAACCGAAACAGAATTTTCTATTCCTGAAGGCGTTTATGGTGAGACGGTTACCGAAGTGCAACATTATACGGATCGTCTGTTTCGCTTTCGGATAACAAGACCAGCAAGTTTTAGATTTCGCTCCGGTGAATTTGTGATGATTGGCTTGCCTAATGCGGAGAAGCCTGTCTATCGAGCCTATTCGATTGCGTCACCGAGCTGGGACGAGACGCTTGAGTTTTTCTCAATCAAAGTGCCTGATGGCCCGCTTACACAACACCTTCAAAAGATCAAAGAAGGTGACACTATTATTATGCGCAAAAAGCCAACTGGTACGCTGGTGAATGATGCGCTGATTCCGGGAAAGCGCTTATGGATGTTTTCAACTGGAACAGGCATTGCGCCTTTTGCGTCTCTTATTCGAGACCCGGAAACCTATGAAAAGTTTGAAGAGGTAATCCTGACGCATACTTGCCGCGAGGTGAGTGAGTTGAAATATGGTCAGGATCTTGTTGAAAAGATTAAGAATGATCCGCTCGTTGGGGAACTGACAGAAGGTCGTCTTCGCCATTACTGTACAGTTACTAGAGAAGATTATCCGTACCAGGGGCGAATTACAGATTTAATGCGTTCCGGAAAGGTTTTTGATGATCTTGGCGTTCCGGCAATTACACCAGAAGTTGACCGTGGCATGATTTGTGGATCAATGGATATGTTGAACGAAACCAAAGAAGTTCTTGAAGGCTTTAGCCTCGAAGAAGGTGCAAACAATAAGCCTGCAACCTTCGTAGTTGAACGCGCATTTGTAGGATAAGAGTATGACCGAAAAAGCCGCTAAGCCACTCTCACCTCAAAGCAATCCATCGTTAGGAAGTTTTTCTTGGGAAGATCCGTTTCTTCTTGAGGATCAACTGACAGAAGAAGAGCGCATGATCCGCGATTCAGCGAAATCTTTTGCGGAGAATACCTTGCTACCACGCGTTACAGAAGCTTATCTGAATGAGACAGCTGCGCCTGAATTGTTCCCGATGATGGGTGAAATGGGTCTGCTGGGTGTGACTGTGCCAGAACAATATGGTGGCATTGGTGCAGGCTATGCAGCTTACGGTTTGGTTGCACGTGAAGTAGAGCGTGTGGATAGTGGCTATCGTTCTATGATGTCGGTTCAATCATCTTTGGTGATGTACCCGATTTACGCCTACGGCTCAGAAAATCAGCGTATGAAATATTTGCCGAAACTGGCATCAGGCGAATGGATCGGTTGTTTCGGATTAACAGAGCCCGATGCTGGTTCTGACCCTGCGGGCATGAAAACGACAGCTAAAAAAGTTGATGGTGGCTATGTCTTGAACGGTTCAAAAATGTGGATTTCAAATTCGCCTTTTGCTGATGTCTTTGTTGTATGGGCAAAGTCAGAAGCCCATGATGGCAAGATTAGAGGCTTCATTTTGGAAAAAGGCATGAAGGGTCTTTCAGCACCAAAAATTGAAGGCAAGCTTTCGCTTCGTGCTTCAACGACTGGCGAAATTGTCATGGATAATGTTGAGATAAGCGAAGAACAACTCTTACCTAATGTGTCTGGTCTTAAAGGCCCGTTCGGTTGTTTGAACCGCGCACGTTATGGCATCTCTTGGGGTGTTATGGGGGCTGCTGAAGATTGCTGGTTCCGTTCGCGTCAATATGGATTAGATCGCAAGCAATTTGACAAACCTTTAGCAGGCACGCAGCTCTTCCAAAAGAAGCTTGCAGACATGCAAACGGAAATTGCATTAGGACTTCAGGCAAGTTTGCGGGTTGGTCGTTTGATGGATGAAGGGCGTGCAGCACCTGAAATGATTTCTATCGTCAAGCGCAACAACTGCGGCAAGGCGCTGGATATTGCACGCCAAGCCAGAGACATGCATGGCGGTAATGGTATTCAGGCAGAATACCATGTCATGCGCCATTCTTCTAACCTTGAAACGGTCAATACCTACGAAGGCGCACACGATGTGCACGCGCTTATTCTTGGTCGCGCGCAAACTGGTATTCAGGCATTTTTCTGATAGTCGCTAAGTAAAATTATTTGACTTCAATATCCACGCTTGCAGAAACCACTTTGCCATGAACTGCATAGGCTTGATGGTCATTAGTATTTAACGTCACAGAAACCGTGTGCTTGCCGACTGGTAGAGCGCCGATGATTGTGCTTCCGTTATACATGCGCTGGAGTTTTAACCCATTGAGATAGAGGTGGCCATGGCCTTGTCCATCTTCATGTTTCAAAGGTTCTGCTTTTGGTTCGAAAAAATTGAAATTATCGGTTGTTACTTCAACTGCCCATTTATTATCAGCTTCTGGGGTGACAGACATTTCAATTTTCGGCGCACTAGCAGGATCATGTAGGTTGAACATTGCATCGCCACCATGTGATGAATGGTCCATCTTTGCGACACCCTCATCCGTTTCCACGGTTATGCCGCCAGCTTTTTGAATAACCGCCTTTACAGCAACTGAACCTGCATTTTCAAAATTGATGTTAAGTGGAATAAGCGTGCCATCAACAGGTTTCCCGCCCGATACCTGAAGCATTATATGCGCTCCATCACTTGATAGGCTAGGCTTTGCACCTTGCGGAATAGCCAAGCCTTGATCTGTTGCGCCGCCCATAATAAATGCGCGTTCAGCATTGTTCGCCGAAATCTCTGTAATCACATCTGCATTTCCTGTATTCTCCAAATTAAGGAACACAGAATACGTATTTCCGCTTATATGAACCGCGCGAGCATTGGAAATGAGTATTGGGGTTGTTGAATTGTTTAGAAACCAAAATGCACTAGCACCACCAAGAACCAGTAGGATCAAAACGACTAAGTTTCGATTGATAGACATTGCACCACCATCATAATTGTTTGTATACTAACATCGTCCACAAGCGTCTGGGAGTCAAGATATGGGGCAAATGATTGCCACAAAATGGGTAGGGTTAGTCATTGCGCTTGTCCTGATTTTTACTCAGCCCGCATACGCTCACGTATCTGAGCAAGGGATCGTGTTATTACTTCCAACAAATTTTTACATATTAAGTGGGTGCTTGGCAGTGGTTTTTTCGATGCTTATTGTTTCAATCTTGCCCCATGAATTGGTGTTTAAAATTTACAACCCAATCGAATTCAGCCTGCCGTTCGGAAACCCCGATTCTAAAATTCCATATCTACAAAATATAACAAGTCTATTTTCTCTAGGTGTGGTTGTAGCTCTAATCATCATTGGTGCAATTGGGTCGCGTGATCCACTTGTCAATTTACTGTCTTTATCAATCTGGACATTCTGGTGGATCGCAATTTTCTCGCTACATTGTGTATT
>CAZGVP010000031.1:0-14630 GCA_964529135.1 uncultured Caulobacterales bacterium
ACAAAAATCTGCAATCTGGTCGAAAGACAGGGCCGTATTATCTATTAGCCATACGGCGGTTGCGATTGGCATTAAAGGTTTGTCGGACATGGGGTGTCTCCACTTCATAAATCTCAAAAAGTACCGGGTATATGCAGGCCCCAAAACATAAGGGTTTGCAGCCGGCAGGCTTTTCAGGGCCTGCCGCGCTTTACCTTGCTAAATTTCAGGGAAAAGCGCCCGTGCACATTGCACTTGGCGCTTATATAGGCAGCTTTCTGCCTAAAGCCAAGCAGTGTTTCTAATGATTCTCTAATACGCTCGGATTAGACGAATTATCCCCTGAATCCGCTTAGGGAAAACAGGTATAAAGTTCGACTTCTACCCCGTTTTAAGTCGATTTTTGATGTTTCAACCAATGTTACGGTTTCAAACATATGGTGTGCGCCCGCAGCATCAGGGTTTTTTGTGATGTAGAGAAGGCGTTCATAGCGGTGAGGCTCATACGGTAAAAATGCTTCATAATGGTCATCAATTTGGTTGTTTGAATTCCATGCCATAAAGGGGCGATCAGCTTGTTTACCGTAATAGAGAATTTCTCCAATAAGCTCGCGATCATCAGCCATAACAGCGTCATAATTGCTCGCGGTCTCCTCAATGGTGTGTCCTTGAATATCCCAGCCACGAACTCTTTTAATTGCGTTTGAAAAACCTGCTGTGTCAACAATCTGAAAACTACTGAGGCCAATGCCAAGGGTGATTGCTATAATGAGGTGGATACCATGGCTGGCTAGGAGGGGGGGCTTTTTATCTTTTCGTAATAGCCATGCAATAGCAAGCACCGTTATTGCTGGGTACGAAGCTGCGGCCCAATTGGCATGAGCACGTGATATAAAGGCTTGGACACTGACGATGAGAAGTGGTGTTATGGCTAGTAAAATCAAGAGTAACTCTTGTTGGCGTAATGTGGGGGCTGGGCTTCGAAAAGGTTCTCGAATAACCACACCAATCAAAAATGCGGTAAATATGATTGGCCCGATTATTCCAAATTGCGCCAGCCAAAACTCAGCTAGTTCTCCTGGATGAAACATAGAGCCTTGCCAGTTAGCATTGGCTGCTGTGTGGGATAGGGTTTGAAAATCGTTGCCCATGTTCCAGACGATATTTGGGATGATAAGCGCTACCATGACTGCAGTAGAGATAAGTAATGCTCTGGGTAGTCCATTTTTCCGCATAACCGGCAGTAACAAAAACCCTGCAAAACTTGCAATCGGAAAGTAGATCATGGCGTATTTAGACAAAAACCCTAAACCAAGGCAAACGCCGAGGCTTATAGCATCAATATAAGAGGGCTGTATATCCTTGTTCGAAAACGCTATCATCCGTAAAAGGAATAACATTGCACCACACCAGAAAAAGAGTAATGGTGTATCGGTGGAAATAATCCCGGATGCAAAACCAACCCCTGGTAGCAATAACCATCCGGTTCCCATCCAGAATCCTGCCTGTGGAACATAGAGCATTCGGCCGACGGTATAGAGAAATAGAGCAGCGCCTCCGTGGAGTAATGGAGAAGAAAGTCTCACGGCCCACTCACTATGACCAAATAAACCGGTAGTAAGGTTAATAAGCCATGCGATCATTGGTGGTTTGGAAAAGTAGCCAAAATCTGGCGTTAGACTCCAAAACCAGTACTGGGTCTCATCGGGCCCAAGATTAACATCACTGATAAAAAGAAGCCCAATGCGCGCGATTGTAATAATGCCCAAACAGAAAAGAAACAGGCTCATTGGGTTGCGTGCAATAATGGTATCAATAGCGGATGAAATTTTGGAAATCTTGGTGATCATAAATTGTTGTCGGGGTTTGTGGCAAATGGCTTTTGCGCGCGTGTATAAATGATAAGGCTAACTTTATCACCGTTTGAATAGTTGAAACCTTCAACGGTAGCGAGAGAAAATAGGGAGATTTGACGATTTTCGGCCGCGTTGATTACAGTTGATTGATATTTACTTTCAACAATCAGTGTACCCTCAAGGCCCGAGCTGAATGTATCTAAAGCATGGCCAGCATTTGTGATTAGATTAGTGTCTGTGCCAAGAAGGAAGACGATTGAGGGTTCGTAATATCCGATCAGGCTAACAGGTGGCGCTCCAGCTGACCGCAATGGATGACGGTCTAGACTTGTAAGGGCTGTTGCAAGTGCAGGAGAAACACCAAGTTTATCCAAAGAGGGTAAGACATAAAGAAGAAGAGACGCGCAACCAATAATTGATAATATTATTGATGCTAATCCCGCTCGATAATAGTGTTGATGCCAGATCCAGATGGCGGCGATGATGGTGCCAATAAAAATTGTGATGCTAAGCAGAAAATGGGCAGGATTTATACCAAATTCCCTGTAAAGAGAAGCGAGAATAAGGATAGCAATCGCGATACCCATGCCAATTGTACCAAAAAGTAGAGCTCCCAGTCTTAACGGGAGTTTTGCTACGCTTTCATTATTTTGAGTGAGGTCAACTAACGTCTTGGCACTGAGGAGAGCTATCGCTGGGTACATTGGTAAGACATAATGTGGGAGCTTGGTAGCCGTTAGCTCAAAAATGAGCCAGGCGGGAAGAAGCCAGGAAATCAAAAACCATACACCTGTCTCGTGCTTGTTGTGAAATGCTTTTATAGCAGTAACGAAAAGAAATGCTGAGACAGGCCAAAAGAGAATGGGCAGCAATATCAGATGATAACCTGGAGGGCCAGAGTGGCGTTCTTGCACGCTACCAACTTTACCCAACATATCTCGGCCAAGTGCATCGCTGAAAAATCGACCATCGGTGATAAGACTAATTGAGATGACCCATGGCAAAACGCATGCAAGAACAATGATTATACCTGTAAATGGTCGGATAGCTTGTAGCCAAACCATGACTTGATTGACACGATTGTCTTGCTTCGGTTTGAAGGCAAGTCCCAAGATTGTTGTCATTAGGATCATCGGAGCAATGGGGCCTTTAATCAGGACGCTGATACCAACTGCAAACCACAATAAAAAAATTTCCGGCCACATGCTCTTTGGTTTTGTGTGAACTTGCTTGAGATTGCCCGCGACTATGTAGATACGGCTAAATGCAAACATTGCAGCGCAGAGTGTGGCTAGAAGCATTGCGTCTGTTTTTGCAATTGTTGCTTCCCCCATGAATGCAGGGGCTGCTCCAATAAACAGGGCGCCTAAAAGGGCTGTATTTTGATCGAAAAGGGTGCGGCCGATTCCCCAAGTGAAAAATATGGCCAATATTCCTCCTAATACTGAAGGAAGACGATAGGCCCAAATCTCTCGGTTTTGCTCTGTTGAGAACAACTTTACCGATGCTGCTTGCATCCAGTATATTCCTGCAGGCTTTTTGTTACGTTCTTGATCTTGAAATTTAATGGCAATGAGATCACCGGTTTCCAACATTTGCGCACTAGCTTGAGCAAAGCGTGCCTCATCGCGATCCATTGGCGGCATTGTTGTTAGCCCCGGCAATGTAACAATTAGTGAGATTATCAATAAAAAAAGCCAGGATGCCCGTTTATTTGATGAAAGATGCAGGCTCATATTGGTTAAATGTCTATTTGGTTAGGGGGCGAGTACGTTCGGCATAAGCTCCAGATGTTAGCCATTCTAGGCAAGCTGCACGATGATGTCTTCTTTTTTAGCGTGTGTTGGGGTAAGTCGAAGCTCTTGAATGGCCTCAGGCAGGATGAAAATGACGACCGTCACAAAAAACCCTTTGGTAAGCACGAATGCCGCTTATTACAATCTAGGTGCGAACACAGTGCAGTGCGGTCTGAGCATTGTTACTCCTATGTATAATGAGGTTGGTGGAGCGGTTACGCTCGTTGAGGAAATTAAGACCGCTCTGGCATTATTACCGGATATTGCGAGCGAGATTATTGTTATCGATGATGGATCAAGCGATGGTACGGGGGCAGCATTATTGAAGGCTAAAGCAGAAGGTATTGCCTTACGATTGATTACCCATCAGGATAATGCTGGCCAAAGCCGGGCAATCCGAACTGGGGTTATCGCGGCAAAGTTTGATATTATCGGGATGATTGATGGTGATGGTCAAAATGACCCAGCAGACATACCTGTACTTTATCGAGCACTTCGTAACGAAGAAAAAATGATTACCATGATCGCCGGAGAGAGGCAAAAACGGGAAGATACGGAGGCAAAGCGTTATGGGTCGCGAATTGCCAACTTCGTGAGGCAGAAATTGCTTAATGATGCTGCAGCCGATAGTGGCTGTGGGTTGAAAGTTTTCCGACGCGATGCCTATTTGAGATTACCCTATTTCGACCATATCCACCGTTATCTACCATTTATGATGCAGCGTGAGGGCTATAAGGTGTCCTTTTTACCGGTAAGGCACC
This sequence comes from uncultured Caulobacterales bacterium, assembly GCA_964529135.1. GTDB lineage: Bacteria > Pseudomonadota > Alphaproteobacteria > Caulobacterales > Parvularculaceae > CALLPQ01. Next base: position 4,393 of record CAZGVP010000031.1, read on the forward strand.
GTGCCCGCACACATGGAACCTCGAAATACACCAATATGGGGCGTCTTTTGGTAGCTTTTCGCGATTTGATAGGGGTTATGTGGCTAAAAGCGCGTTCCCGGTCACCAAATGAGATATCAGAACAATAACACATCGTTCTAGCGTCGAACAGATATTGTACTCTATGGCATAATCATCATATTATACCTGCATGGTTAAGGGGGAAACGTTCTCACCTGTTAGTGCGAACGCTTGCCACAGAAAAAGGGATGATCCCATGTACGAGATGTTTCCATTACTGACGATCAGCTTGATTATCTATGCTGTTATTACTTTTACCGGTGTTGGGGATTTTACGACAACCGCAGGAGAGGTGACACGCTGGTATGATGTTACTGTTGTATCGCTGAATTTATATTCAGGCGATATCTGGCGGGTTACTTGGGGAGCGATCTTTTTGGTAATCAGTATGGGATTACTGTTTGTTGAACTGATTAGAGCAACAAAAACGGGTACAGAATCGCTAACGAATCATTTTCTGTCTTTCATCTTGTTTGTGATTGGACTTTTATTATTTATCATGGCTCCAGGTTATGGCAATACGATATATTTCATATTCTTATGTATGATGTTCCTGGATCCAATGGCAGGGTTTATTGTGTCTAACGTTACTGCTCGTCGAGATTTTGCTGTTACCGAAGGCATTGGGCGATAAGTCAGATAATCTTACTGATTATGGGATTGTTATGGCGTCTCGCCATCGCAGCTTCGTATGATCGGCTGGCTGCAACATATAGTGATGTTTGTTGTTGGATTACTGAGGAACCGACGCATTGCTTCTCATGTCTATCTTCTGAAAATATAGTCTTGATAGGGTGATTGTCCGTGCTGCGTCGCTGAAACCGTTTTCTATGAGGTGAGGTGTGCGATGAGCTACTCGTTCTGGGACAAATTTCCTGCACTTTCGAAACGGGCTCGAAATATTCGCTGGCAGTCGTTTTTGCGTGATGACGAGAGCATCTGGTTACAGGATTTGCCTGAGTCTCGTATTGGGGCACTGGAAGCTTAACAAAATCTTTCACACCACGTGATGTGCAAGAGGAATGCCAGAAATTCCACGTATTTCAGTGAAATTCTGCGGAAATAGTTCAAATTTTATTTACTCAATCCTGTTTATGTATTTCTCACAGGCAAAGAGAGATAATATGGCGAACCCCGCAGACAAAAATCAATCAGAAAAAGCCGATAGATTCGAGTTTAGAGTTTTTTCTAAATTGAAAAATAAAAAGGATACCCCGCCACCATATCAAGTTAACACGTCTGACCACTCTGAAGTGGATGCAGTGCATTTGCAAACATTGTTTGAGTTTGACCCCTCCGTGGGCGATATTTTTTGGTCTGATGCTGGCGTTGCTGCTAAATTGACAGGAGTTGGTTCGGTGGGCTCAGTAATGCCGTTAGCTGATTATGAAAACCTGATTCGTGAGGGAGGAACATCTGACAGGCAACGTGTTTTTGCTGGTGAGGAGCTAAGTTATCAGTGTGAATATCAGTTACAGCATGCAGATCAATCTTACCATTGGGTTGAGGAGCGAGGGGGCTGGATTGGTCAAGGGGACGCTAAACGCCTTATTGGGGTGATCAGGTCTGTTGAAGATGAAAAGTCTCGCGATAAGCATTTATCATGGTTAGCTCAAAATGATGAGTTAACAGGCCTTCTTAATAGACATAGCCTTAGAAACTACCTTGATGACTGGCTAAGTGTGGCGCAGAAAACTTCTGCTACTGGTGCTTATTTTCTTGTAGGCATTGATCAGGTTGGCGGTATCAATGCTGATTTCGGGTTTGAAGTTGCTGATCAGGTGATTCTTGAAATCGCAAAACGACTCGAGCGCCAAATTGCTCCCGATGACTATATTGGACGCGTTGCCGGTACAAAATTTGGTGTACTGATTAATGAATGTGGGGAAGACTGTATTCGCGAACTCTCTGCCAAAATATTGAATTGTGTTCGTGAGAGCGTCATTGAAACTGCGAGAGGCGGAGTTGCAGCTTCAGTAAGTTTGGGTGCGGTTACCCTGCCGCAGTTTGCAGAGGATAGTCAGCGTGCAATGGCATGTGCAGAAGCCGCGCTGGATGAGGCCAAGAGATTGGGGCGTGCGAATTGGGCAGTTTTTTCGAAAAATACAGATAATATCTCGATGCGTCAACGCAACTCTCACTTATCTGATGTAATTCTAACGGCGTTAAATGAGCGCCGTATTCAGTTGGCTTTTCAACCAATTGTGACTGACATGGAGCAAAAGCCCTCTAAGTTTGAATGCCTTATCCGAATGCGTAGTGAAGATGGAAAGGAAATTCCAGCGCCAGAGTTTATTCCAGCAGCTGAGCGTCTTGGTCTTGTGCATTTTCTTGATCGCCGGGTTCTGGAGCTTGCAATAAATACTCTAAAGACATGCCCAAATATTAATTTAGCCGTGAATATTTCGATGGAGACAGTCAAGGATTTTGTCTGGGCTGAAGGTTACATTGCTCATTTGCGAGCAAATCAAAGTCTTGCCAGGCGCATTACAGTTGAGTTAACTGAAACGCAGGTGGTTGATGCTGTTGACGCTTCTATCGAGTTTGTTTCTGAAATCAAAAAGCTTGGATGTAACTTTGCAATTGATGATTTTGGTGCAGGTTATACCTCGTTCAGAAACCTCAAAGCGCTAGATATTGATATTCTCAAAATTGATGGGTCATTTGTTACTGGTTTAGCATCCTCTAGAGAGAATCAACTATTTGTGCGTACACTGCTGGATTTGGCGCGCAATTTTGAAATGAAGACGGTTGCTGAATGGGTAGATAATGAAGCGGATGCAATGCTATTAAAGGGTCTTGGTGTTGATTTCTTGCAAGGTTACCTCATTGGCAAGCCAGAAGTGAATCCTGCTTGGTTGCCTGAAGGTGCGCCAAATAAGCCTGCAACGCAGCGGCGCTGATTGCTATTTCCGTTATAAATTTTTAATTCTTCAAAATGTTCCCGCCTTGCATGATAAATGAAATTGAATGCAGAGTGCTAATATCTTGGGCAGGATCACCATTAACAGCGATCAAATCAGCTATATAGCCAATAGCGACGTGCCCGATCTCGTCATCCATTCTCAGTAATTTTGCATTCATTGCTGTGGCTGCGCGCAATACCTTTAGCGGTGATACTCCGTACTGAACCAAGAGTTCAGGCTCCCATGCATTATTACCGTGGTCAAAAACGCCAACATCAGAACCATTGCAAATGATCGTTCCTGCTTTCAGGGCTCGACTTATCTGTTCGTGTTTTTTTGTCACTCGTTCAGGGGCAGTTTCCTTGCTTCCATCCCATCCCCTATAGCGTGAAATAGCTTCTACAGCGCTTAAGGTCGGGCATATGGCGATGCCTTTACGGGCCATCAGGCGGTAGGTATCCTGGCTGCCGGCATCACCATGTTCAATAGTGGCGACCCCCGCTTCGATAGCGCGCCGCATAGCTTCATCAGTTGAAGCATGTGCGACGATTTGGCGGCCTGAAGTTTTTGCGGTCTCTACAATCAGTTTCAGCTCTTCTATGGAAAATGTTGGTTTTGCCTCCCCATTGGGTCCCCAGCGATAGTCAGCGTAAACTTTGATCCAATCAACACCGCCGCCGATTTGTCTGCGTACTTCAGCAATGAGCCCGTCACGGCCATCTGCTTCGTGAGCTCCCAGGGGGACGCGAACGCCTTCGTGAAACCCTTTGGGGCCATATGACCCTGTGGCGACAATTGCTGGGCCTGCCACAATTAGGCGTGGGCCGGGAATAACCCCTTTTTCGAGGGCCTGGCGCACACCAATATCGGCGTATCCTGCTCCTTCCGATCCCAAATCGCGCAATGTCGTGAAACCGGCATCCAATGTTGCCTTAAGGTGGTTTGCTGCTCGAATGGAGCGTTCAGCTACAGATTCTTTTAGAATCTGATCGTTCCACGAAGTTTCATCATAGGGGTGCAGCAATACGTGGGAATGAAGGTCAATTAACCCCGGCATCAATGTCATTCCGTCGAGGTTTATTTCCGTAATCTCACTAGCTTCAGAGGTGAGGCCAGCATTAGGGCCAACCGCTACAATTCGCTCATTACGCACTAAAGCCTGCCAACCTTCATGCATTCTTTCGCCATCAAAAATTCGATCTGGTTTAAGGAGGATGAGTTGGGCTTGGGCAGGAAAGAATAAGCCAGTGATGATGGTTATGAAAATAGCACGAAGGAACATAGGATTTTCCTGTTTTTCCGGAGTCTTTGAGGCTCGATTGTGGTGACCTTTATGTGACTTTGCGCTAAAGCCTCGGCCATGACAAACACTAATGATTCCCGCCCCCAAGACCATGAACGCGCCCTGATTGTTGATTTTGGAAGCCAGGTAACACAACTTATCGCCCGCCGCCTGCGTGAAAGCGGCGTTTATTGCGAAGTGCATCCTTTTAACCGTGTAGATGCCGGATTTCTGGAGAGTTTCTCCCCAAAGGCAATCATTCTGTCTGGCGGGCCAGCAAGCGTTAAAACTGAAACTAGCCCTCGCGCCGACACTGCTATTTTTGAACTTGGCGTGCCGATTTTGGGGATTTGTTATGGCCAGCAGACCATTTGTTCACAGCTGGGCGGTGATGTGGAACAATCGGATCATCGAGAGTTTGGTCGAGCAAAAGTGGAAGTGGTGAAAGACAATCCGTTATTTTCGGGTGTCTGGGAAGAGGAAACCAGCCATCAAGTGTGGATGAGCCATGGGGACAGGGTCAATGCGATTCCGCCGGGTTTTCAAATTACAGCAAAATCCGATGCTGCTCCTTTTGCTGCGATAGCTGATCAGGAACGTCAGATTTATGCGGTGCAATTTCATCCAGAAGTTGTTCATACGCCTGATGGCTCAAAGCTGCTGCGTAACTTTACCCATAATATTGCCGGGCTAAATGGTGACTGGACTATGGCGGCGTTTCGGGAAGAGCAGATTGAAAAGATCCGCGCACATGTAGGAACTGCAAAGGTAATTTGTGGGCTCTCTGGCGGTGTGGATTCATCCGTTGCTGCTGTGTTGATCCATGAAGCCATTGGCGAACAATTGACGTGTGTGTTTGTTGATACAGGTCTGATGCGGGCGAATGAAGGCGAGGAGGTGGTGCGCCTGTTTCGGGACAGCTATAATATTCCTCTCGTTCATGTGGAAGCGGAAGAGTTGTTTTTAGGTAAGTTGGCAGGTGTCGATGATCCTGAGAAGAAACGCAAGATTATCGGTGCAACCTTTATTGATATTTTCGAAGAAGAAGCTGGCAAAGTTGGCGACGCAAAGTTTCTGGCCCAAGGAACATTATATCCGGACGTGATTGAGAGCGTTTCTTTTGATGGTGGCCCTTCGGTTACCATCAAATCCCACCATAATGTGGGGGGACTCCCTGAACGTATGAATTTGCAACTGGTAGAACCGTTACGCGAGTTATTCAAAGATGAGGTACGTGTGCTGGGTCAGGAACTTGGTCTGCCTGAACACTTCGTTGCACGCCACCCGTTCCCCGGACCTGGCCTTGCTATCCGCATTCCAGGTGTTGTTAGTAGAGAAAAAGCTGATATTTTGCGTAAAGCGGATTTGATCTATCTTGATGAAATTCGCAATGCTGGGCTTTATGATGAAATATGGCAGGCGTTTGCAGTATTGCTCCCGGTACGGACGGTTGGGGTGATGGGGGACGAGCGTACTTATGACCATGTACTTGCCTTGCGGGCAGTAAATTCTACTGATGGTATGACGGCGGACTATTATCCTTTTTCTCATGATTTTTTGGGGCGTTGTGCAACACGGATCATCAATGAAGTGCGCGGCGTAAACCGTGTGGTTTATGATGTGACGTCCAAACCACCAGGAACGATTGAGTGGGAGTGATAAAGCCTCACTATGAACCTGTGGCTGAATCTGGTGGGTTTAGAAAACCGCTCCGAAACATAAAGCTTATTTGTATGAATATGTCCTTATTTTCTATTACGTTGCACTTTTTGGAGTGACTGCCAAATAAGCTGGTGATCTGAACGAAATAATTGCACATTAACGGGAGCGAATGAGGAGCTACTCAATGAAAATTACCCAATTCCAGGTCCAGAAAAAAGATCTTACTCAATCAAGGCTTGTTGATGTGGAAAGTCCGGACATAGCTGAGGGGGAAATTCTTGTTCAAGTCGATCGGTTTGCCTTCACTGCTAATAATGTCAGCTATGGAGTTGTTGGAGAACGCATAGGGTACTGGAAGTTTTTTCCTGTATCGGAAGAGGGATGGGGAATTATTCCAGTATGGGCGATGGCTGATGTCCTCGAAAGTCGGCATCCGGACGTTCCTGTAGGAGAGAGGCTTTATGGTTATTTTCCAATGGGAAGCCATTTGGTGATTACCCCGGATCGTATAAATTCTCATCGACTGGTGGATAGCGTAGAGCATCGCGCAGAATTGCCGCCCGTTTATAATTCATATGCTCGTGTGCGAGCAGAGCCTGGCTATGATGCCTCTATGGATGACGAACGTATTCTCCTGTTTCCCCTATATGCTACCTCATATTGCCTTTATGATTTTCTTATCGCTAATGACTGGTTTGGAGCAACAAAAGCAAATAAAGGGCAGGTTATTATACCTAGTGCTTCAAGCAAAACCGCCTTGGGGTTGGCTTATGCGCTTGCAGGTGATGAGGATGCGCCGCAACAAATTGGTGTTACCTCAACGGGTAATTTGGAAGCCGTACTAGCGCTTGGACTTTACGACCAGGTCGTTACTTATAAAGATTTAGCTTCAACCGATAATAGCCGTCCGTCTGTCATCGTTGATATGTCGGGTAATGGTTCAGTTCTAAGTCAGTTGCACAAACATTTGGGCGAGCAAATGCTCTATTGCTCCAATGTAGGCTTAACTCATTATGAAGATAATGCGATGGGTCCTGACTTTATCAAGGAACGCAGCGCGATGTTTTTTGCACCTGGCCATATTCAAAAGCGAACAACTGAATGGGGGCCGGGTATTTTTGAAGGTAAGGCATTAAGTTTTTGGAAGGATATGTCCATCAAAAGCCGTGATTGGTTAAGCATTAATTCACACGATGGAGCTGATACTATTGAAGCGGTCTACCAAGCGGCATTGGCTGGAAAAGTACCTGCGGATCAAGGGGTGATTGTTACCCTATAACGACACTGTGTGGCTAACGACAAATGTTATAGTAACCTCCATTTGACCCATATCGCAGCATCGGGCATTGTCTCGGGTAAAAGCCAGCGAAGCAAAGGTATAGCCATGGTGAATATTCGTGATTCAATTCTGTTGATGTGTGGATGCGGCGCGCTTGTAGCGTGCGGTGGGGAGAAAAAAACCGAAACGCCGGATTTACCGGAATTGTCTGAAGTTGTGGAGCCACAAGATAATCTAGCTGTAACTGCTCTCGGTTTTCCCACCACAACCATTGATGAGTCAGACTTGCGTAGACGCATAGCGATGCTTGCCTCTGATGAATTTGAGGGACGTGCTCCTGCAACATCTGGTGGTGAAAAAACTCGTAACTACCTCATTAATGAAATGAAAACTATTGGTTTGAAACCAGGTAATGGCACTTCTTATGAACAACCTGTTCCGTTAGTTGAGATCACGGCTGACCCTGAAGCCTCTATGCTTTCTATAAATGGTCAACCGCTTTCTTATGGAGCTGAGGCTGTTTATTGGACAAAACGTGTTGTCGAGGATGTAAGCTTTTCTAACAGTGATATTGTTTTTGTTGGCTATGGCGTTGTCGCTCCGGAATATGGTTGGAATGATTATGACGGCATAGATGTATCTGGAAAAACAGTCATTATTCTAGTCAATGATCCGGGGTTTGCAACGCAAGACCCAGACCTTTTTAATGGTCGTTCGATGACATATTATGGTCGCTGGACATACAAATTTGAGGAAGCTGCCCGTCAGGGTGCTGCTGCTGCAATTGTTGTTCATCAAACTGAACCGGCCGCCTATGGCTGGGGCGTTGTTGAGGGCAGTTGGACTGGTCCGCAATTGGACCTTGAGCGTCCCGATGGCGGTGAGGGGCGTGTCGCACTGGAAGGATGGGTGCAGGAGAGTGTTGCCAGATCCATGTTTACGCAAGCCGGGCTTGATTTTGATCGGCTAACTGAGCTAGCCAAAAGTGCTACTTTTACACCTGTGCCAATGGGTGATTTGAAAGCAGCTGGCGCGCTTAAAAATACTATTCGTCGAAGTAATTCTGCAAATGTAGCTGGTATATTGCCCGGTGCAACGCATCCGGATGAATATATACTTTATATGGCGCATTGGGATCACCTCGGAACTGCTACTGGTGAGGGTGATTTGATCTCAAATGGTGCAGTTGATAATGCTACAGGTACTGCAGGTATTCTTTCTGTAGCGCAGGCTTTTGCCAATAATGAAAAACAACCGGAACGTTCTATTATGTTCCTTGCGGTCACAGCCGAAGAGTCAGGCCTTCTGGGGTCGGCTTACTTTGGAGAGGCACCATTGGTGCCGTTCAAGCAAATTGTTGGTGGAATCAATATCGATGCAATACTGCCGACACCTCCAACACATGATTTAATTGTTGTTGGTTATGGGTCCTCTGAATTAGAAGATGTTTTGAAAACTGCTGCTGAACGTCAAAATAAATATTTACGACCGGATGCTGAGCCCGAAAAAGGGTATTTCTATCGGTCGGATCATATCTCGCTTGCTAAAAAAGGCGTGCCGATGATCTATTCTGACAGTGGCATTGATTTTGTTGAGGGCGGGGAAACCGCTGGCCGTGCGTTTGGTGCTGATTATACTGCAAACCGCTATCATAAACCTGCAGATGAATATTCTGATGACTGGAATATGGCTGGTCTTACTTCCACCCTGGGTCTTTTCTATGAAACAGGTGCGGCAATTGCTTATTCTGATATCTGGCCAAACTGGTACGAAGGCAATGAATTTCGTGCGTTAAGAGATAAACAACGCGCTGAATAAACCTTGATATCACTAAAATTTTTATGGCACCTGAGGGCAAGCCCTCAGGTGTTTTTTATTTAAAGCTTACATCCTCAGGGCTGAGTTTTGGAGATCCTAATCCATCTTTTTCTGCTTTTCGTATAAGATTGTAGACCCGTGCATTTAGAGGGGCGGATAGATTATTGGCTTTTGCGAGCGTGATCACTGTTCCCTGTAATTCATCAATTTCGGTTAATCGACCTTGCTGTAAATCTTCCCACATTGATGAGCGAGCCTTCGGATCAATCCTGGGCATGCGGTTTGCAAAATATTTATAAAGGCTATTTGGTAAACGTAAAATATGCGGCGCAAGAGCAGGAGGCAATGGTGTAAAGGAGACTGCTTTGGTTTTCTGTTTCTTGAGTAATGGTAAAGCTTCCGCCATTTGATCAGCTAAAAGCTTGCGCCAATCCTGCGATCCAATTTGTTCTCGAAGCGAAATACCGCTCAGTGCATTGAGTGCGTTATTAAGGTTGATCAAAAGTTTTCCCCATTGCACACCTTGTATGTTAGAGTGATCTATAATGGGAAGTGTAGGGGTTGAAATTGCATTAGCGATGTCGCCTTCATTTTCTTCTATAATGATAGTGCCGGTCGTTCCTTGATGAAAGTGGCCATTTCCCATTTGCACAACATTGAAGGGAACCATACCAGCCAGGATATTGTGGCTTGGAAGAAGCTGGCGAAGGATTTTTGTATTGTTGATACCGTTCTGTAGGCTGATAACCGTAGTGTCTTTGGGAGCGTGTTTTTTGATCAACTCAGCTATCCGCACTGTGGCAGCACTCTTGACTGTCACGAGTATTATGTCGGCTGCAGTCAAGCAGATCGGATCAATATCGATGTGTACATTTGGTGATGGAATGAGAAAATCAAGACCAGAAAAATTTGTTATATGCAATCCATTGGTTTCAATCTGGTTTGCTATATTCTGGCGCCCTAACAGTGTAACGTTATGCTTCGCGTTAATGAGATGAGCGCCAACATAACATCCGATACTTCCTGCCCCAGCGATAACAATCTTATTTGGTTTGGCGTTATTCATCGTGTTGCAGCTCCTTATTTGTGGGTGAATGTAATTGAGGTCGAAAAAGCGTATTCAAATTATTTTGCAGGTATAGTTTTACTGCTCTTGTCGCGTAAATGTGATCATTGGTATTATCGTTGATAGAACAATAGAGTGGTATTTTGTGTCTGGCGAGTGGAGCAT
>CAZGVP010000032.1:0-14608 GCA_964529135.1 uncultured Caulobacterales bacterium
CTTTTAAATGACGACTGAGATTTCCATCAGTCAGTCCACAGAGCTGTTTTAAATCGCCAAAAGCTAAGCCTTTTGGGTGCGTCATAAGTGATGTCAAAATACCAAGGCGCGCCTTTTCGTGGATGACCCGGTCTAGACCATCATACGAAAACGGTGCTGCGCTATCCAACTTATCTGTCACTCACTTACTCCACTACTCTTACTAGAAAAATCGCGGCCAGCCAGATACAAACAGGCCGCCATGATCAGCTGACCGCCCAGAAATGGTAATCCCATCAAAACAGGCGCGACTTCTCTTGTTTCAGAGGCAATTACCAGCACAATCAAACCACTCAAGAAATACCAGCCTCCTGTTAAGGCTATTGATTTTGGCAATGTTCGCAAGGATGCAAAAATTCCTACACCAACCATAACTTGCCACATACCCGGCAATACCCACAACATGTCATCTGCAAACCGCCAAAACACAAAACCCATGGCAGCTCCAGCAAGGCCAATATGAACAAACTGTTCTATCGCTTTAAAGATCATCGCGTCGGCAAGTCCGCCATGATGGCGACGCGAACGAGCAATCATCTCAACCCCAACAAGAATAATAGAAAAGCCGGCCACAGCAATCCATACAAATAAAAACCTCTCATGATCACGAGCGAGAAAGTGCGGCCACCTAAGTTGAGAAAACATAGTTACCAACGCCAATGCGCCAGTCATCGCAATCACCAAAGGCCCAAACCCACGAAACAATGCCCCTGCAGCAATATGCGTACGGATTTCATCAATATCAGCAATCGCCTGACTAAGCGACGTCGCATTATCTGGACCAAGACCGCGTGGGTTATTCGATGAGGTCATAATTATGCCCAAATTTCTTAGTTTTCATTGCAATGAACTTTGTTATGCAAAGTATGCATAAACTCTCAATGATGTCAAGCTGCGATAAATATTATTGAGCATAAAAGTGAATTAGGAAATTGTATAAAACATAGCGACATCCGGGAAATGGCTTTAATCCTAATATAGTATAACAATATACTATAGTGTATTTGTTGTGTCGTACCCCTCACTCACCGGAGACTTAAGATCATCAATGGACTATCGTCGCTACACAACCATATTTGATCATGTGATCAAGGCTTCGAAATTACCTGCTATGGGTTTTCTTGATCGCATTACTCATCATTCTAGGCTTAAAAACATCATGCAATCTATCCTGCACGATCAATTAAATGACTACAGGTATAAATTAACATGCAGTACGCAACATTCAGAAAAAAGATATGAGAATAATCTTCGGCATAATCCTGATCACTATTACCGTAACATGCTCCAAGCCCAATGAATATTCAGCTGGAGTTAACTCCTCTCAAAATTCAACTTATGATACTCTGTACATCAACGGTATAGTATGGACTGGCACTGAGAACGGGTTGGATGCACAAAATTTTGCTGTAACCGACGGTAGGATAAGCGCTGTTGGGCTAAGTGAACCCTACAGCGCTGCCCCAAATCAAATAGTGGACCTTGAAGGTCGTTTTGTGATGCCGGGCTTTATAGATAATCACGTTCACTTATTTGATGGCGGAATGGGGCTTGCCAGTGTAGATCTTCGCGATGCTGCGACACCAGAGGAATTTTCACGCAGAATTATTAACCACGCAGCGTCACTCCCCAAAGGGCGCTGGGTACTGATTGGCAATTGGGATCATGAATTATGGGGTGGGGAATTACCTAACAAAGAATGGATTGACGAAGGCACAAAAGATACGCCCGTCTTCGTTATTCGCCTTGATGGCCATATGGCATTGGCAAATTCCAATGCATTAACCCTTGCCGGTATCAATTCGGACACTATTGCACCAGAAGGAGGCGAGATTATTCGAAATAGTGACGGCACCCCCACAGGTATCCTCAAAGATAATGCCATGAATGCCGTTTTTGATATTATCCCTGAGCCTACTCCTGCGCAATTGTTACAAACCTACTCTCTTGCCCAGTCCCATGCCCTTAGCTTTGGAATTACCCAGATCAGTGCTCTTATCGGTTATCCACATGAAACATCACTTGTCGAAATTTTAAGAGACATTGAAAGCAAAGGCGCCATGAAAATGCGTATACGTGCCTTTACGCCCATTGAAAATTGGAAAAAAAGTAAATCTCTTCTTCAATCAGAAGGAGCTAGCGCTGGCTTGCTCCAATGGGGTGGCCAAAAAGGTTTTATAGATGGATCTCTAGGTTCCACTACAGCATGGTTTTACAAGCCATACAATGACCAACCAGATACTAACGGCTTTCCACTACACAACGAAGATAAAATAAAAAAACTGATGGAAAATGCTGATGCAGCAGGATTACAATTAGCCATCCACGCAATCGGCGACCAGGCAATAGATACCGTTTTGAAGAACATGAGCGAAATTGCCGGCGACACAATCACTGACCATCGATTCAGGATTGAACATTTCCAACATCCCTCAAAACAAGCAATTGCCGAGCTTGCACGAACCGGCATTATTGCTTCTATGCAACCCTATCATGCTATTGATGATGGCCGCTGGGCGGAAGAACGTATTGGAGCCGATCGCATAAAAATGACCTATGCGTTTCGCTCTATACTCGATGCCGGCGGAATATTAACATTTGGCTCAGATTGGCCTGTTGCCCCCCTCTCCCCTTTAGAGGGAATTTACGCCGCCGTTACACGCAAAACAACAGATGATATGCACCCTGATGGCTGGCAGCCTCAGGAGAAAATCACTGTCGATGAGGCTTTGCATGCTTATACGAGCGCTAATGCTTACGCAAATTTTGAAGAAAACACTGCCGGCAAAATAGAAGTTGGAAAACGTGCAGATTTTATAATTTTATCTACTGATCCCAGAAAAGTCGAACCCGAAGATATAAGGGCAATAAACGTTCTTAAAACAATTGTTGATGGTAAGGTTGTTTATGAACACCAATAATCAACACAAAGTGGAGAATACGGCAATAGGTTTAGGTCTCGATGCCAGCAGACAAAGCGGAAAATTCATCCACAATATTGACGCCTATATTGATTTTGCCCGTACTAATAGTGTGCAAACACAACAACGTTGGGGGGGGGGGCAGCATACAAGCTGGACTATCGCATCAACGACCGAGCATATGCATTTGGTATAGTTTCATATGATCTGGCAACAACAGGTGTTTCACACGAATTCAGGCATGAAACCAACCCACCTGTGGGCCGAGAAAATACTGATACAATCCCAAGAGCAAACGTATCATACGTGTTCTAGCATCAACAATTAATGCTGAAGGCTGGTAATCAGCTTGCCTAATACAGATTTTTAAGGAAAAAGCGGGTTGAGATATCAACTCGCTTTTTTGTGTTTGGGTAAATCAAGGAGTTTTAAGGTAAGTTGGTTTATTCTGCGCTAAACCGTTAGCTGGAAACGTCAGATACCCTTGCTTTTTCTGATAAAATGCGTTCAGCAACGCATACGATTATTGTTGTTAAATTTTCAGTTTTCCGCCTACTCATATGGTATGGGGCCGAAAGCATTCAGAGTGAGTAGTATGGCTGTTGTTCTTCCTCTTATACTGGCGTTAGGCGCTCTCGACAGTGATGTAATTGAAAATTTACAAACCACCCCTTCCGTACCAACCGCTATACAAACCGAGGGGAGCGCAGCACCGATTCAGCAGTGCGCTAATAATGATTCTTGCGTTATAACCTACCCTGCCGGCTTTTTTGATCGATACAACCCTATTACAGCTCTTGATATTATCAGGAATGTCCCCGGGTTTCAGATTGATGATGGTGATGGCTCGCGAGGGTTTGCAGGGGCAGCAGGTAATGTTTTGATTAATTCAGAACGCCCAGCTACAAAAAGTGGAAGTGCATCCAGTATTCTTTCTCGTATTCCGGCTTCTTCTGTAGAAAAAGTTGATCTTATTCGTGGCCAAACAGGTGGTCTCGATCTACGGGGGCAGAGCGTCGCTGTGAATGTCATATTACGATCCGATGCTGGCAGCACCATTACATGGCAAGCAGGGAAAAATTTTCGCTTCAATGAAGCGGGGATCTTTCCGTCAGGTGAAATATCTTACACGGACAGCGCTGGTGATTTGACTTATACGGCCGGCGCACAAGTCGAGCGATTTCGTCGCCGATTTGGCGGTTCGGAGTTTTTGGTAAACGATCTAGGCGATATTCTGGAAACCCGTGACGAGCTATTCTCTGAAAACGGATTTAGGGGTGAATTGAATTTAAACGGACAACTCAAAGCTGGTAAAACCACATATAGATTAAATAGTTCCCTCTCTTATTTTGAAGAAAATGGTGGCGAGGTATCCGAACGCTTCCCACCAGGCGGGACACCAATTAGTTTTGTTTTGCAAGGAGATGGTGGCGATTCGGGTTACTCTGCAGAAATTGGTGGTGAAGTAGAAAGAGAGTTCAGCTCTGATCTCACTGCTAAATTAATCACTCTATATAGAATAAATGACAATAGTAATGGCGGGTCGCTAGCAGTCGGCGCAACATTGGATAGCGCAGCCATCACCAGCGTCACACAATCAGACACCATAAACACTGAATCTATTATACGCACAGAGATCGATTATAAAGGCATAAAAGGCCACCTTCTGGAGTTCTCTGCTGAAGGAGCAATCAACCGGTTAGAAAGTGCATTCTCTTTGCTAGTAGATAGTAATGATGGCCTTGGCCTCACAACAATTATTGTGCCGGGCGCAGAAACTGAAGTACGTGAATTACGAGGGGACCTATCGGTCTCTGATTCCTTTAAAGTCGGGCAGGTTGCCATTGATGCAATTTTTGCGGCCGAACTTTCAAATATAGAGCAAACTGGTGGCTTTGAAGAAAACCGCACTTTCTTCTTTATAAAACCAAGCCTCACAGTCACTTGGTCACCGAACCAGACGACACAATTACGATTACGCACATTGCGCGAAATTGGGCAGTTGGATTTTTTTGATTTTGTCAGTTCAACAGATCTTAATGACAATGAGCTGGCGTTGGGCAATCCTGATTTAGCCCCGGATACTAGTTGGGTTTTTGACGCAACCGTTGAAAAAAGGTTTGGTGATATTGGCGCGATTTCATTCACCGGGTTTTATAACCTGATCAGTGATGTATCTGATGTTCTTCCCATTGGCAACGGACTGGAAGTTCCCGGTAATATTGGTAGCGGCACACGGCGCGGCATCGCAGCAGAGTTGACTTTGCCTCTGGACAGGTTCGCGATTAAGAACGGACGTTTCGATTTTTCAGGCCGTTATCAAAGCTCTGAAGTTACAGACCCAGTCACCGGCATGTCACGTCGACTTTCATCAGAAGATAATTGGCGTGTCGATTTTGAATTTCGCCAGGACTTGACAGCTCAACGATGGGCCTGGGGCTGGAATGCCAGTATTCGCGACGCATTCTTTCGATTTGGGCTTGATGAGCTAGACGAATTTCGCCGCCGACCAAGTTTAGATTTTTTTGTTGAAACGACGCGCTTCGCTGGCATTAAAATCAACCTTGAAATTGAGAACCTCTTTAATGAAGGTTTTGACCGAAGACGTAGCGTATTTTTGGGCGAGCGCGGATCTTCCGGCATAGACTTTGAAGAGTTACGCGAGCGCAATAGTGGCCGACGAGCTAACTTGACCTTTAGTGGTACTTTTTAAAGTCGCGTTTTGTAGTGATTGGCCTAGCCCTGAATTCGTGGATACCTAGGAAAGGGAGCATTCTATCCCAGGAGGGGTTAAATTACGAAACTACAAGCCTTACAAGCGCTACAGCGCTCAGTTCAAGCAAGAAGGGACATTACCCGCGCATGACAATCTACTAGTTCCAGAAGTGAACTATAGCCCTGCCTTACCCTTCAAGGCCCCTATTCCAATCCCCCAATTGCGCCATACCGTTCATGCGCGCACGACGAGCAAAGGCAGATGCCCCTGCAGGGATATTATCTGACTTTCCGCTCCAGACTTTCAGAGCACCTGCTTGTAACGCCCGGCCATAAGAAAAAGATAAACCCCATGGCATTACATTTTTATAAGCTGCATTCATCGTATTGAGGTTTTCAGTGGCTTCCAGTTCTGATTGCCCTCCAGATAAAAACACAATCCCCGGAACAGCAGCCGGTACATTAGCTCGGAAACAGTTGATGGTCTTTTCGGCTATTTCTTCCGTACCTGCCTGATTTTTTGATTTCTTCCCGGCAATCACCATATTTGGTTTGAGAATAGTGCCTTCCAACGCCACGCGTGCATCATAGAGCGCCTTGAACAAAGCAGTCAGCGACGCACTCGTCACTTCATGGCAGCGATCGATATCGTGATCCCCGTCCATCAACACTTCTGGCTCAACAATCGGTACAATGCCAGCTTCCTGACAAAGAGCTGCATATCGAGCAAGCCCTTCGGCATTTGCCTTCAGGCAATAACGCGTAGGGATTTGATAACCACCACATGTTCCCGTTTGTGAACCAATATCAATCACAGCCCGCCATTTCGCAAACCGCGCACCAAGATCATAATATTCTTTC
Source organism: uncultured Caulobacterales bacterium (assembly GCA_964529135.1). Taxonomy (GTDB): domain Bacteria; phylum Pseudomonadota; class Alphaproteobacteria; order Caulobacterales; family Parvularculaceae; genus CALLPQ01. The sequence goes on from CAZGVP010000032.1 coordinate 6,537, forward strand.
AGCCGTTCACGAAGACCATCTAAGCCTTCAGTAACTTTCTCGCCAGGGAAGCCAGTAAGATCTTTTGCACCTGCATCAACCTTAATGCCGGGAATAGAACCAGCATCTTGTATAATTTTCACCAAAGATGTTCCGTCAGCAGCTTTTTGACGAATTGTTTCGTCAAAAAGAATAACACCAGAAATATGGTTCTTCATTGCTTCTGAGGACCGAAAAAGCATTTCACGATAATCACGACGATTGTCCGCCGTGGATTCCACATTAATTGTATCGAATCGCTTTTTGATAGTTCCACCGGATTCATCCGCAGCAAGAATGCCTTTACCCGGCGCCACCATGGCTAGCGCAATTTTGTTCAGTGCTTCTAAATTCATTATGATCCTCCCAGATCGTTCTATACTAATTCAATTTTCCAATACCCTGATGCCAGGCAAATCTTTACCTTCCAACCACTCTAAAAAAGCACCGCCAGCTGTCGACACATAGGTAAAATCGTCGATAACTTGTGCATGATTAAGTGCTGCAACTGTATCACCACCGCCAGCAACAGCAACAAGACCATCATTCTTCACTCTTTTAGCTGCATATCGAGCAGCCTCAACGGTAGCAGTATCGAATGGAGGTATTTCGAATGCGCCAAGCGGCCCATTCCATACCAACGTTTTCGCACGTTCCATCTTTTCTGCAATTAAATTGACACTATCTGGCCCAAGATCGAGTACCATTTCATCAACCCCAATCTCAGCAATCGGCACGGTACGGCTTATGGCTCCAGCTTTGAATTCCCTCGCGACCACACCATCTGTTGGCAGAATAATTTCGCAATTATGGCTCGCCGCTTGATCCAGAATCTCCTTAGCTGTGTCAATTAATGAAGGTTCACACAAGGATTTACCAACTGATATACCTTGGGCAAACAAGAATGTGTTGGCCATCCCTCCGCCGACAATAAGCATGTCAGCTTTACCAATCAGGTTTAAAAGGAGCGGAATTTTAGTTGAAACTTTTGCCCCGCCAACAACAGCCATTAATGGACGCACGGGGTTAGCAAGAGCAGCACCGAGAAATGTAAGCTCTCTTTCGAGTGCCTTGCCCGTAACATTAGGTAAAAGATGAGCAATACCCTCAGTAGAGGCATGGGCACGATGGGACGCAGAAAATGCATCGTTCACAAAAATATCCCCATTTTCTGCAAGCGCGTTGGCAAAATTTCGATCATTGCCTTCTTCGCCAGCATGAAACCGGGTATTTTCAAGCAATAATACATCGCCATTACCCAACGTGGAAATTGCATCGGCAGCTATTTCACCAATACAGTCAGCCGCAAAGCGAACAGGCAGATCAAGTACTCGCCCGGCAACTTTCGCCACTGGTTGAAGTGACATTGTTGGGATAATCTCCCCTTTGGGGCGGCCAAAATGAGAGAGCAAAATGATCTTTGCCCCCTTTTCCCGCAACATATCTACTGTTGGTTTTGAACGCTCAATACGAGTTGCATCTGTTACACGACCAGTGTTGTCAATTGGGACATTGAAATCCACACGGACAAAAACGCGTTTACCAGTAAAATTGATATCGCTGAGGGTTTTAAATTGTGTCATTGCAATCCAAAATTTGATTCATAAATACGTTCCCCACTACTATAAGCGATGATTAATTCACACGATTGAATTCCTTTATTAGAAATCAAATGTGTCTGGCCTGCTCGTATAACAATAGTTTCTCCCTCTTTGAGGGGAGCAATCTGACCATCCAAAATTATCTCAGCGTCACCAGAGAATACATGGATCACTTCATTACAGTTAGGATGACTGTGTGTATTGGTTTCACAACCGGCATGCACTACCATTCGTGCCAACGATACGTCCAGATCAGAACCTTCTGCCAACCATTCCATAATGCCCCAATCGTTATTTTTTTCCGCACGAGTAACGGTCTTCTCCATGATAACCTCTAAAGATACTTCGCCATCTCCAGAGCGGTATCACTCATCCGAGTAGAGAAACCCCACTCATTATCGTACCATGAAAGGACGCGCACCAATTTACCTTCAAGAATCTGGGTTTGTGGCAAAGCAAATGTTGAAGAATGCGGGTCATGGTTGAAATCTGATGAAACAAGTGGCTTGTCAGTAACCCCAAGCACGCCTTTCATCGGCCCGTTAGTTGCAGCGGCGATCATTGCATTATTAATTTCTTCAACATTAGTATCGCGACCCGGTGTAAAAACCAGGTCAACCACAGAAACATTCGGGGTCGGCACGCGTATAGAAGACCCATCAAGTTTGCCATTGAGCTCCGGCAAAACAAGACCAACGGCTTTTGCAGCACCAGTTGATGTTGGGATCATTGATGTTGCAGCGCCACGTGCTCGATACAAATCTTTGTGCATTGTATCGAGCGTTGGTTGATCACCTGTATAAGAATGGATTGTTGTCATGTAACCACGTTCAATACCAACAGTATCATTCAGGACTTTGGCAATGGGGGCGAGACAATTAGTCGTGCACGACGCATTTGAAACGACAGTGTCATCAGCACTCAATGTTTCATGATTCACGCCAAACACGATCGTTTTGTCGGCGTTCCCTGCTGGTGCGGAAACAAGAACGCGTTTTGCACCACCTTCAAGGTGAGCAGAGGCCTTTTCCTTGCTGGCAAAAATCCCGGTACATTCAAATACGATATCAACACCAAGATCACCCCAAGGAAGCTCCGCCGGGTTGCGTTCCGCCAAGACTTTGATCGGTCCGCCGCCAACATCAATTGTATTGCCGCTAACTTTAACTTCATTTGGAAAACGGCCGTGCACGGAATCGTATTGCACAAGATGCGCATTAGTCTCCACAGGCCCCAGATCATTAATAGCTACAACTTCAATACCAGTACGTTTATTTTCTAACATAGAGCGCAGAGCCAACCGGCCAATACGTCCAAATCCGTTAATTCCAATTTTAAGCGTCATGACCTGTTCTCCTGACTATATACGTTCTTTAACTTGGTTAACCACCGCAGCGGCAGTGATTCCGAAATGTTCATAAAGCGCCGGGGCTGGGGCCGACGCACCAAAACTATCCATACCGACAAATCCGCCATCATTACCTATGATAGCGTCCCATCCCTGTCGAACCGCAGCTTCAATTGCAACACGTGGCTTATCGCCCAAGACAGAATGCCTATATTGATCGTCTTGAGTTGCAAACAACTCCATAGAAGGAACAGATACCACACGTACAGCTATGGCCTCACAAGCAAGATCAGTTTGAGCCTTCAAGGCAAGTTCCAGTTCCGATCCACTGGCAAATAACGTTGCCTGATAATTTGGTGCATCCGCCACCACATAGGCGCCACGTGCGCACAGATTTTCGTCACTATGGGATAATCGTGCTGGCGTTAATCCCTGACGGGTCAACGCAAGGACAGACGGCGTATTCGTGCTATTTAAAGCCAACTCCCAACATTCTGCCGTTTCAATTACATCTGCTGGCCTAAACACTTGTAGATTGGGGATCACCCGCAACGCAGCTAAATGTTCAACAGGTTGATGGGTCGGGCCATCTTCCCCAAGACCGATGGAATCATGAGTCATGACATAGATAACGCGCAACCCCATTAAAGCGGACAAACGAATTGCTGGGCGGCAATAATCTGTAAACGCCATAAATGTGCCACTATAAGGAACTACGCCCCCATGCAATGCCATTCCATTCATGGCAGCCGCCATGCCATGTTCACGAATACCATAATAAACATAACGTCCGGAATAATTATCTGCACCAAATGGCTTTAGTGATTTGGTTTTAGTATTGTTAGAGCCAGTTAAATCAGCCGATCCGCCCAAAGTTTCATCGATGATTGCATTGACTACCTCAAGTACCATTTCAGAAGCTTTACGAGTGGCCACCTTTGGCGGTTCAGCGGCAATCTCTTTCTTGAAGGTATTAATTGCATCCCCAAGGCTTTTTTTATAATCCCCTAAAAGGGCTGTTTCGAACTCAGACTTGCTAACCGAAGCGGCCAGTTTCTTGTTCCATAATATGCGTTTGCTTGAACCGCGCTCACCGGCCTGGCGCCAAGCACGCATAATATCATCAGGAACAAAAAATGGTTCATGTGCCCATCCGAGAGCTTGCCTCGCACCCGCTATTTCATCTGACCCAAGAGGAGAACCGTGGCTGGATGATTTACCAGCTTTCGTCGGTGCCCCATGCCCGATTACAGTGCGGCAGGCAATTAACGTTGGTCGATCAGATTTTTGTGCTGTTTCAAGCGCGCCCGTTACTGCATCTGGGTCATGCCCGTCAACGCGAACGCAGGACCAGCCAGATGCTTCAAAACGTTTTAACTGATCGGTTGAATCAGACAAATCCACCGGACCATCTATAGAAATCCCATTATCATCCCAGAGAACAATCAGCTTACGAAGCTTCAAATGCCCAGCCAGAGAAATCGCCTCTTGCGAAATCCCCTCCATAAGACAGCCATCTCCTGCAATCACATAAGTTTTGTGATCGACTAGATCATCGCCAAACCGGTCATTGAGGTGTGCCTCTGCCATTGCCATGCCTACAGCATTGGCCAGCCCCTGCCCCAAAGGCCCAGTGGTTGTTTCAATACCCGGTGCATGACCATATTCAGGGTGACCAGCTGTCTTGGCGCCTAGCTGGCGGAAATTTTTGATATCATCTAACTCAATTCCTTCAATTCCCAAGAGATAATGCAGAGAATAAAGCAACATTGACCCATGGCCTGCTGATAGAACAAACCTGTCACGATCAGCCCAATCGGGCGTGCTGGCATCAAATTTCAAATGGTTGGTAAAGAGCACTGTTGCCACGTCTGCCATACCCATGGGCATCCCGGGGTGGCCCGATTGGGCCTTCTCGACGGCGTCCATAGAGAGGGCTCTAATAGCATTCGCCATGGAATTATGAGATACTGATGCAGGAGAACTAGCATTTGTGGACATGAAAACGTCTTCGATAATTGATGGCGAAGCAACCTACCATAACGGATGTGTTGCACCGCAATTAAGACCCTGAGCGTGTCTTGCCTTGACCAGGCTGTATGGTCAAGAGCACAGGCACAGCAATTCGTTGTTTTGCTTCATGGTTAGATAAGAAATTCTTGAAACGTGGGCTTTGCTTCCAGAGCCAGAAACCGATAAGGTCAACCACAATCACAGGAAGGAGCGATAACACTATGACACTGCTAGAAAACTCGGTTCGCTCACTCGTAACAGCTTTAGCGACACTAGAAGCTAAAATTGATGCCGATCTTACAAAAGTATCTGTTGCCGAAGGCCCAGATAAAAAAATTCTCGAATCACTTCAATTGCAAGGTGAAACTGCCAGAAAAACAGCACAAGCTGCATCTGATGAACTTTCAGATATCATTACTGAGGCCGAATCTCTTTTGGGTTCGCTCAAAACCTAACCCTATATAGCCAGAACACTCACCATAAAGGCCTACCCACTAATGCCCAATGTAAATATCAGTATTAATGACCGCATCTACAAAGTAACTTGCGACGAAGGCCAGGAAGAGCGCCTGCAGATGTTGGCTGCCTGGGCTGATGAAAGAGTGCAGCTAATTGCCGAGGAAGTCGGGCAGATCGGCGATACAAGATTAATGCTGCTAACTCTGCTTATGGCTTGTGACGAGCTTTTTGAATTGCGAGACCAAACGACTTTACTGAAAAATTCAACAGAAGGCATGGACCCTGAAAGTGACGCAGGAGCAGCAAAGGTACTCGATGCAGCAACAGACCGGATCAACGCGATATCAAAACGCCTTGATCATGCTGGATAAAACAACGTAATTTTTGCTTCAGATCTCACATGCTTATAAAGCTCACCAATAATGGCAGCCCTTTAAACCTCTACCCAAGAGATGCTCAATAATCCAGCAATTTAAATAACCCTCAAACCTTCTTCAATTTTTTCTTTAACGAAATTCAATGCTGCTTCAGGTGACAATTCTTGTTTGGAGCCATCATTACGGTCTTTTACCTCATAAAGGCCTTGCTTAAGGCCACGTGGCCCAATGGTAATTTGGAACGGTAACCCGATCAAATCCATCCGGGCAAATTTTTCCCCTGCCCGTGCATTAGTATCATCATAAAGAGTTTCAAGCCCAGCAGTTTTCAGCTTACCATAAAGGTCTGCAGACGCGCGATCGGTCTGTGCGTCACCGCTCTTTAAATTAATCAATCCAACGTGAAATGGCGCCACAGGAATTGGCCACTTACAGCCTGCATCATCATGATATGCTTCAATCAAAGCTCCAGAGAGCCTGGAAACACCGATACCGTAAGATCCCATTTCTGCCGCAACTTCCTTACCATCCGGCCCCATTACAGTTGCTTTCATAGGCGTTGAATATTTATTGCCAAAATAAAAGATGTGGCCGACCTCTATCCCACGCGCACTAATTTGGTTTTCCGCATTAACTGTTTTTTCAAATTCCGCTGCATCATGCATCTCATCAGTGGCAGCATATAGCGCGGTGCGTTGATCCACTAATGGTTGCAAATCATCATCAAAGGTGATGTCAGCATCCGGTACCGCCATATCAACTAATTGTCTGTCACAGAAAACCTCGCTCTCACCCGTATCAGCCAGAACAATAAACTCGTGAGAAAGATCACCGCCAATAGGGCCTGTATCTGCACGCATCGGGATCGATTTTAAACCCATTCGTGCAAACGTTCTAAGATAAGCAATGAACATACGATTATAGCTGTGCCGGGCCTCTTCTTTATTGATATCAAATGAATAGGTATCTTTCATTAAAAACTCGCGGCCACGCATCACACCGAAACGGGGGCGTATTTCATCGCGAAATTTCCATTGAATATGATAGAGCATTTTCGGTAAATCTTTATAGGAGCGAACACCCGCTCTAAAGATCTCCGTTATCATTTCTTCATTGGTTGGCCCAAACAACATCTCACGGTCCTGACGGTCAGTAATCCGCAACATCTCTTTACCATAAGCATCATAACGCCCACTCTCTCGCCATAAGTCAGCAGGCTGGATTGTTGGCATCAACATTTCAGCAGCCCCTGCCCGGTCTTGTTCTTCACGAACAATTTGTTCAATCTTCTTCAGAACACGAAACCCTAGCGGTAACCATGCATAAATGCCGGCCCCTTGTTGGCGCACCATTCCGGTTCGCAACATTAACTGGTGCGAAACAATAGTTGCTTCGGCAGGGGTCTCTTTCAAGACAGGCAGATAGAAACGGGAAAGGCGCATGGGGGGTCCTTTGATCAAATAAGGATAACTCGATATCCGATTCCAGATAACACCGGATCAAACACTGTCTATAGCTTTAGGAAGCCCCGTAACTCTTGTCCATGCCTTGAAACCACAGAGCTAAATCTAGCTCTGCAAATAGATTAGTTATTTTCATACCTATACCTTGAACTCACCCTTCGTGTTGCTGGGCAAATTATTGTGAAAATCGCTGTAGATTCTTAAAAAAAGACGCCGCACCCAGCCCAAATAGTCAGAGCTGGCTCATACTGACACAATCATAGAGCGAATTTAGCAAAACCTGACTGGCATAACCTTTGCGATGATGAAATTAAGTTTTTGTTAAGTATCGTGCGGAGCGTCGAAATGACAATCAATAATAAAGAGAATCATATAGGCAACAAACTGTTCAAAGGCACTTTAGGTGCTGTATGCGCAGCCTTGGCTTTATCAGTCTCTATTAGCGCTAAAGCAGATATTGTAACACTGAATACCGGCAACGGGGTGGTAAATGATGGTATGCTCTCACTTCAAAGTGACGAGCGTACCATTTGGATTACCGGCGGCACATTTAAAGACATTGATGCTGATAATGTTCCAGCCCGGGCGGATTCAGACGCTTCAGTTGTCCAGACGGTAGATGGCCTCGGCCTTATCAGACCCGGAGAAACAGATATTAGTCTCGATGGTTCTTATGAAAAAGACCTTCTCATCTTTGAGTTTGACGAGTTAGTTTCCCTTGTTTCGATTACCTTTTCAAACGTGGACGATAACGATGATTTCGATTTTTTCCTCGACACCAATGGTGACGGAA
>CAZGVP010000033.1:0-14385 GCA_964529135.1 uncultured Caulobacterales bacterium
CGATTTCATCGATACGTTTACGGTGTTCTTTTAAAAGTCCCCGGTCAAAGTTTTTCTGCAACAAACCCGTCTGTTTCGCGAGTGCAATTAACACAACATCACGAGCTTCAACTGACCCATCATTAAACATCGCCGCAGCAAGGCGTTCTTTTAAAATACGTTCCGGTTCAGCCTGTGCTTCCGGATGCACTTTCTTTTCAAAAAAGAAAAACACCTTTTTCATCCGCACCCGCAAAACCCCTCGGCTGACTAAATTATCAAGGAGTTGATCCACCAGGCCTTTTATATTTGCAATATCGTTAATAAGTTTCTTGGGCGCTCTGTCGATTCCCTTCTCCTGAACCACCGCCATGCACCCGTCCAAAAACGCGTCACCCGTTGGGGTGACACTTGCCAACACAAAGCGATTTGGAGGATCACCCGCTTCTGTTAACACCCGCCGGATGGCAAGTTCAGCAAGGCCCGCACCGGCCAGGGCATAATTCACATACTGCCCTTCGCGTGCACCGGTTTCGTCATTCAGCGCCAACAATATAAGGCTTTCGGGTAATGTTAGAGTATCGCTCATCAGTTCAGCCCCTTCATCCTCCTTATCAACAAACCAAGCGGGAAAGACAACAAAAAGACAACAACAAGTCGATATTTTTGCTATTACCTCGGCCTGTCATGTTTTAATCAACGCATTCGGGTCTTAAGATAGGGAATCCATGTACACCACGCAAAACACACACGCTAATGGAGATTAATACGGTATGGGGCCTTTATCCACATCTCTCTCGGGCATACCCTTGGTGGAAACGCCGGGCTTTGATGCGATCTTACCGCAACTTGGGTGGAGCAAACATGAGCAGCGGATTGCTCAGGATTTGAGTCAAAAAGGCTTTGCCGTTTTGAAATTTCCAGAAGAAGGTTTTGATGCCCGCGCTAATAGATGTATTGCTGAACTCAGCAAGAAAATTGATCTTGATAATTGGCAGCACAAACATGAAGGCCAACGCATTTCCCGTGGTTGGGTAGACAATGAAGATGTGCTCTCCATTGCAGCTAATGACAAAATTATCCAACTCCTGAGTAAAATCTATGGGCGCCAGGCATTTCCATTTCAAACCCTGAATTTTGCCTTCGGAAGCCAGCAACATTATCATTCAGATTCCGTGCATTTCTCTTCTATTCCCGAACGTTTTATGTGCGGCGTTTGGGTCGCTCTAGAAGATGTTGGCGTAGACCAGGGCCCTCTGGAATATTATCCAGGGTCACACAAATGGCCAATTCTCTATAACGATCTGATCGGATTTAAAACTTCAAAAAATAATGAAAGAGCGTACCAGGATCAATATCATGAAGCTTGGACAATGATGATAGAGCGCACAGGCATTAAACCAGAAATATTCTACCCGAAAAAAGGTGACGTTCTTATTTGGGCAGCAAACCTTCTCCATGGTGGCAGCCATCACAACGATCCGGCAAAAACTCGCTGGTCACAAGTCACCCATTACTATTTCGAAGATTGTGCTTACACAACACCGATGCAATTCGACCCCCAGATGGGAAACCTGTATCTGCGTGATATAACCAATATTGCCACCGGCGAAAAAGTTGAAAATGCCTATATGGGGGAAAAGGCAGAAACTGTGCGCGAGCGGTTCGGTATTGGAAACAAACCAACCTATGAGGATTTTGACCCGGCCCGCTATATCTCGCTAAATCCCGATCTCAACAAACCAGGGCTTGATCCTTTTCAACATTTTCTCCTACATGGGATCAAAGAAGGCCGTCGTTACCGGTAAGCATGCTTTAATCTGAAGTCATATTGACCCTGTGAAGTTAGCATTTCATAATTTAGTACCTGCATCTCGGAGTTAACGCCCCCTATGGCCATCCCATCGACACCACCGCCAATGCCCGGCATTCCGCTGGTAGAATCTCCATTTTTTGAAACGCAAATCGAGGCAGCGGGGTTTTCCAATCATGAAAAACGGATTGCTTATGATCTTTATGAAAAAGGGTATTCGGTTTTCAAGTTTCCTGATGATGATTTTGATGCACTCGCCGAACGGCTTATCGCAACCCTATCACCCAAATTCGATATTGACGGATGGAAGACCACTGGCTGGAAAACAAAAGAAGGCCTGCGTCTGCAAGATGGTTGGCAAAACAGCGAGGATATTCGTCAAATTGCCGCCAATAAAGCGGTGCTGCGCTTACTCAGCAAACTCTATGGCCGCGAAGCATTTCCATTTCAAACCCTGAATTTCCCTGTCGGTACGCAGCAAAAACCCCATTCCGATGCTGTTCATTTCTCCACCGTGCCTGAGCGGTTTATGGTCGGGGTGTGGGTTGCACTGGAAGACATTGGCCCGGATCAAGGGCCATTAGTTTATTATCCAGGCTCGCACAAATGGCCAATTCTCTATAATCAGATGATCGATGCAAAATATCGCCATGACGCTGAGGCAAGTGTAACCGACCGCTACCGCCATTATATTCAATTCTGGCAAGCCATGGTGAAAGAACATGGCATTGAACCGGAATATTTCCACGCGAAAAAAGGCCAGGCACTGATCTGGTCGTCCAATGTTCTCCACGGGGGCAGTGCCCACAATGACCCAGACAAAACCCGCTGGTCCCAAGTCACACACTATTATTTCAAAAATTGTGTCTACTATGTGCCACGTTTGTCAGACCCTGGCATTGGCCGCCTGCACCTGAAAAAACCGGTAGATGTTGCCACAGGCAATGCCGTTGAGAATATGTTTCTCGATAAACCATTGAGCGACATCCCCATTGATGGCTAACCCCGCGACAAATTATACCATCGCAACGCACAAAAGAGCCAAAATCGATAGCTCCGGGCACTGGCATCGTATGCGCAAGAGTGCTATGCCCCGCTCAACTTTCAACCACAGGTGTTTACCTGGTGGTCAATTTCCAGTGAGATCAAAGGAAAGACGGATATGAGCAAGCAAGGCCGTGTTAGCCAAATTATCGGCGCTGTTGTGGATGTGACTTTTGACGGCGAATTACCAGGCATTATGAACGCGCTGGAGACCGAAAATAACGGTAACCGCCTCGTCCTCGAAGTGGCCCAGCATTTGGGTCAAAATGCAGTACGAACCATCGCTATGGACTCTACTGAGGGTCTGGTACGCGGCACAAAAGTGACCGACACCGGCACTGCGATCTCCGTACCTGTGGGCGAAGGCACTCTTGGCCGAATCATGAATGTGATCGGCGAGCCAGTGGATGACGCTGGGCCAATACCGCATACAAAAAAGCGCGGCATTCATCAGGAAGCACCGCCATTCGTGGAACAATCCACAGAATCAGAGATTCTCGAAACCGGCATCAAGGTTGTTGACCTTCTTTGTCCCTACGCAAAGGGTGGTAAAATTGGTCTGTTCGGTGGTGCTGGCGTTGGCAAGACCGTTCTGATCATGGAACTCATTAACAACATCGCGAAAGCACACGGTGGTTACTCCGTGTTTGCTGGCGTGGGTGAGCGCACCCGTGAAGGTAATGACCTTTACTGGGAAATGATTGAATCCAATGTGAACATTGATCCAAAAGCCAATGATGGCAAAACCGAAGGCTCAAAGGCGGCTCTTGTTTATGGCCAGATGAACGAGCCTCCGGGAGCGCGTGCGCGTGTTGCTCTAACGGGTTTGACCGTTGCGGAAGATTTCCGTGATCAGGGTCAGGACGTTTTGTTCTTCGTTGATAACATCTTCCGGTTTACACAAGCCGGTTCTGAGGTGTCTGCGCTGCTTGGCCGTATTCCTTCTGCGGTGGGCTATCAACCAACACTGGCTACAGACATGGGCCAGCTGCAAGAACGCATTACAACAACAACCAAAGGGTCGATTACATCGGTTCAGGCTATTTATGTGCCAGCCGATGACCTGACCGACCCTGCGCCAGCTACGTCCTTCTCACACCTCGATGCTACCACCGTGTTGAACCGGGCGATCTCAGAAAAGGGTATCTATCCGGCTGTTGACCCGCTTGACTCAACATCGCGTATCCTTGACCCACGCATCATCGGTGAGGAGCATTATCAGGTTGCACGTGATGTACAAAACATCTTGCAGCAATATAAATCGCTTCAGGATATCATTGCGATCCTCGGCATGGATGAGCTTTCAGAAGAAGATAAGCTGGTAGTGGCACGCGCGCGTAAGGTTGAGCGCTTCTTGTCACAACCTTTCTTTGTGGCTGAAATCTTTACAGGGTCACCGGGTAAACTGGTCTCCCTCGCTGATACTATTAAAGGCTTTAAAGGCCTGGTGGCGGGCGATTATGACCACCTTCCAGAAGCTGCTTTCTACATGGTTGGTAATATGGACGAAGCCATTGAGAAAGCCGCAACACTTGCTGCAGAAGCAGCGTAAACTCACTTTTTCGACCAAGGGGCATTTCCCCCGCTACAAGATGAGAACTCATGGCTGATAAACTCCATTTCTCCCTCGTGTCACCTGAGCGCGAACTCGTTTCGAAAGAAGTCGATGCGGTTGATATTCCGGGTACAGAAGGCTGGCTTGGTATTTTGCCGAACCACGCCCCGTTCATGACCACGATGGCGCCCGGTGTGGTTGTTTTAAAAATCGGCAATGAAGAGGAAAAAATCTTCGTACGCGGCGGCTTCGCTGAAGTCACCCCGGCTGGCCTTACCGTTCTTGCCGAAGAAGCAACGCCGGTGGCAGAGCTAAACCGCGAAGCTATTGAGCAACGCCTTGTCAATGCCCGTGAAGACCTGAATGATGCTGGCAACGATGCAGAAAAGTCCCTTCTGGCGCAACAATCAATTGACCGCTTACAGGAATTACAAGCCGCCCTTTAAGAAGCGATAGTCATTTATCGTCAGCCGTGATCAACATTATTATTCACGGCATATGGCAGGTTTTGTTTCTCCATTCATCAATCAGACTGACTCATCGTTAAAATTTTCGGTTGGAGAAGAAACCATATTTTCATAATAGTTGAACTTCACACCCGCTATCTTTTCGAGGTCATCACAAATTTCTCGCGTCTTGGCATGTTCCCGGCGCAAGGCTTTGACACCGCGCTGACGACCCAAATGTAACTCTTCCAGTTCAGTTTTCATTTGTTCGTCTGAAAATTTTGATGATGGCAGTTGATTTTTTTGGGCTTGCTCAATCTTTTCACTACCATCCAAGATTGCCTCAATTGGAAATGTTTCCGTTAGAAAATGAGTGTGAATACGCGCCCGCAATTCAGTATCCTGAATATCAAACAGTCGTTCGCGGTTACGCTCATAGACACCAGCTTCACGCATTGCCGTTTTGAACAAACGTTGTGTTACCGGGCCCCATTCATCACCAATGGTTTGGGAATCAAGCGCGAAATCAACGACTCGATCTATGGAAGCAAGTATTTCACCAAAAAATCGAGCAGCATCGCGCTCTCGGCGCTTACGATTAAGCCGGTCCTGGATTAACTCCGCCAATAAAGCTCCCGTCGTTGCTAGCAACGCACCAACAATAACAGCAATAAGTGTGTCGAGATTACCGACATAGTCGAAAATTGACTGACGCATAATTTCTCTTCCCTCTTGATGTTCAACTATAGCAGACAATAAAAACAAATGCTGAGCCATGGCATGGCTTATGCGGTTTGATATTGTTCAAGCATGGCTGCCATCTCATCTGGCGGTAAAGCAATCACATCTATAGGTGGTTTATTAGACGAAAGTGGAAACGAAACCGCATGTGCATGCAACATCATCGGATAGTCACGATCTGCTATGGATAAATCGCCATATCGCGGATCTCCCAATATCGGCGCACCAATCGCCGCCAAATGAACACGGATCTGGTGGGTGCGCCCTGTTTTAGGTTTACATTCAATCCAGCATAAATCATCCGTTCTGCCCAGAACACGATAGGTCGTAATTGCAGGTTTTGCCTTTTCGTCATCGCTCACCCGCACCTCCCAGCCAGTTTTATCCATATGCTTCAAAAGGGGTAAATCTATGGTTCCTGATAATTTCAACGGCACTCCGCGACAGATTGCCCAATAAGTTTTTTTAACACGGCCCTCTTGAAACAATTTCCCCATTTTTCGGGCCGCCTTGGGGTGGCGCGCCAAGACCAGACACCCCGATGTATCACGATCCAACCGGTGAGCCAAAACCGGCTTCCGTGGCAAGCCAAACCTCAAAGCATCGAAATAATATTCGAGATTATCATCCTTGGGCCCTTTGGAGACACCCGGCTCTTGGTGACTACCGGGTCTGGCATGCACAGGCAGGCCTGCAGGCTTGTTGATCACCAAGATCAAACCATCACGATAAAGCAACCGGTCCAGAAGAAAGTCAGGCGGGTATGGGGTTACGTCTGTCATAAAAGCAGCTTACTGCATGATTAAACACAAATTGCGATAAGGAGATAAGTTATGGCCATAAAGCAAAAAAGAGCTTTCGCCATCTTATTATTTGGCCCACTGCTTAGCATGTTGCTCATGGCAATCCCAGTCCAGGCAGTAGCCAGTGATATCAGCTTTTATGGCGGACGCCAGTTTAATGATGTATCGGACCAAAATAGTCTGGCCGCAAGTCTCGGGATTGATATTCCGGGGTTTTTATTACCGCTGTCGCCGAACCAGTTACGCACTGATGTAAGCTACATCTTTACGACCCTTGATGTTCCTTTGAACGATTTCCTCAGCGCAGACCCCAACTCATTCCTCGAAACTGACATCGGCACATTAACGCTCCACACTGGGCCGGGTTGGCGATTAGAAATCCTGGACCGAGTTGCATTTGTTGTAAGCGCCCAGGCCGGCGTTACCATAACAAAAGCGGACTCGGAAATTATCGGTACATCACCCCCGAATGTTAATATTTTCAATGAAGTTACCGACACTAATTTTAGTTATCAATTTCCCGTTGCCCTGGAATACGGGTTTTCAAAACGTATTGGCGCAACTGTTCGCTATCGAGGGCTGGGTATCGTCAATGGTGGCGCAGGTTACAGCCATTTTATTGAAGCAGGCATCGCATTTCGGTTTTAAGCTCGATGTCAACCAAAGAAAAAGAGGTGATGGTTATGACCATCACCCCTTTTTAGTATTGATAAAGCCAGTTTTTAAAATTCCAGATCAAGTCCAAAATATAGTAGTGCCCCACGTGGATCGTGAACACGACTATCAAAACCGCCATTGGTAAAGACCTGCGGTGCCCTCGTGCCCGTTGCATTACGAACCCCGATTGTAACGGCCGTCAGCTGATCGCGATTCATATATTCATTAATTGCAATCGTATACTGAATATCCAAACGCGTGTCTGATCCAATCTCAGACAACCCATTTTGATCATCCAGATAACTACCAATATGACGTAAAAAGACGTTAGCGGAATGAGCACCATTCTGCCAACCAACGCCTGCATTAAACCGTAGTTGCGGTGTTGGCGAACCAAAGTTGGCAAAGTTACGAACACCCTCGCCATCAATTGCTCCTGCTTGTGGATCAACAATGTCATAGTTAAGGATATAAGTCCCAAGGAAACTTGGGGAGAATGTACCAATCTGAGTATCAAAGTTGTAAGCCACTTTGAAATCGATACCTGACGTTTCAACCGATGACGCATTAACAAAATCATTGTTCACCTGAACAATTGTACCTGATGGCGCTCGAATAACAGCTGCGCCATTAGGATCTGCATTAACAATTGCTTGTGGGCTAGTTGAAATAATCACGTTAGAAAAATCGAAGTTGAAATAATCAACATCAAGCTGAAGCCCATCCAATGGTTGCCAAGAGGCGCCAAAATTAAAAGCTTCTGATTCTTCAGGAAGAATACTTCTTGCAGATGTGCCGCCACCCGGAGCCAATGTCCGAACTGCAACGAATGCGTTTGCACCACCAGAATTTGGATCGGAAACCTGTTGCAAAGTTGTACTTTCACCAAATTGCTGGAACACAGAAGGTGCCCGGAACGATGTAGAGAAAGAACCTCGCAATGACAGTGAATCCGTTGGCCTTGCCAGAAGGGCAATCTTCGGATCTGTGGTCGAACCGCCTTCGCTTTCACCATAACGTTCATGACGAACCGCAACTTGTAGGTCTAACCAGTTCGCTAAAGGTATTGACGCTTCACCAAAAATCCCGAACACATCCTGTGACCCGGCAAAATCACGGCCACCAACAAGAAACGCAAACGCGTCATTCGCTGATAACTCATCGACAGTTTGAGCCAAATCATTGTCACGATATTGACCGCCGACAGCAACACTTACAGGTCCGGCTGGAAGTTCAAACAGTTCCTGAGAAATGTACCCTTCAATTACCGTCAAATCAGACTCATAAAGTCTGACTTGTGTCCCGATAACGAAATCCAACAAAGCTGGGTCATTTGGATTGGTACTCAAAGATGTCGAGAACGGATTAAAGAATGTACCTGCTGCAGGAATGGATAGACCACCAGTAGTCAGGTCCGGGTTTGCTCCAGAACAATCAGTTCCCCCAGTAACGCCAGCTATCACGGGCACAGAATTAAAGCCAGATAACGCACACTGGAAACGATCTGTTACTGTATCTTCTGTGGATACTGAGAAATCATTAGACCCGCGCGTAAATGAGATTTCCCATCCGCCAGAACCAAAATCACCACCAAGGCTAGTAGATACACGCCACGTTTCTGATGTGACTAGGTTCGGCGAAACGGTGCCGCCATTACCACTGGCCCGGCCGAAGAAAACAAGTGTTGGGTCACCTGGGAAAATGTTAAAAGGGTTTGCGCCAGGACCAAAATCACCACCAGGCACAACCGCACTACCCAATTGAAGAAAAGGGAAAGTTGGTGAGTTACCACGCACGGCCTCATTATCGGCATAGCTAAATTCAGCTTTCCATTGAATTGAATCGGTCAAATCAAATTCGCCGCGAGCAAAACCGACAAATCGTTCTTCCTCTGGAACCAGATTAAAGAAATCACCAAAATCAAAGCCGCATAATCCTACAGTTAAGCTTGGCGCTATAGTCGGGCCGAGGGGTATGGGAGCTCCGCCACCGGCTGCACAACCAGGATCAATAAGTGGTGTACCTGCTGGAAGACCAGGAAAACCAAAGAATGCACCAGGATTACCAAGTGAAGATGTATCATCTTGCGAACGTGACAAACGGCGTTCCGCTGTTGTCAGGGGAGAGCGCTCAAGATAGCTGGCTGCCAACAAAATAGAACCGCGTCCAAAATCTTTGCCGATCAATCCCTGAATATTAAATTCGTCGTAATTTCCTTCGCTTTGATGGGTCAAGTAATCACCAGAAAGCAGCACCCCATCATAGTTTTCACGAGTAATAAAGTTCGCAACACCAGCAACAGCGTCAGAACCATAAAGGGCAGATGCACCATCTTTCAGGATTTCAACACGCTCAATTGCTATCAAAGGAATAAGTGAGCTTGTATCAACAAAGTTGATCCCGTCATTGGTCGGCGCGCCAGACAGAACCTGGCGTTTACCGTTCAACAGAACCAGCGTTGAGCCAACACCAAGACCACGCAAGTTAATGTTGGATGTCCCGGTTGTAGCATTTTGTGTAAACGCATCCGGGTTGTTTTGCGCGCCCGTATTAATGGTCAGCGTCTGCGTAATATCGCCAATATTTTGCGCACCAATATTCTTAATGTCAGCCTCACCAACTGTTTCAAGTGGCGATGGCAAATCGGCTTGATTTTTGCGTTTGATAAACGACCCTGTAACAACGATTTCATCATCTTGCGCAGTAGCGAGAGGCGCTGTCACCAGGCCAAGAGCAACAAATGCAGTTGTTGCGAATAGATGTTTCTTCATAGACTTAACTCCCTGATTATTATTATGAACAGATTATTATTATTTATGGTTATTAATCTGTTAATGTGACTATGGAGGCACTTGTATGTATTGGCAATTATATAACCTCCAAAGCGCTGTAATGAACACCTAAAGCGTTACAAAAAAACCGCACCTGTATGAATATGGTTTTTTGCAGTGCGCCATATTTCGTAACACCAGCGTCAAAGCTGACACTTTAGTACTCATTTCAATTATTTTTTGCAGTGCTTTCTGCTTGAGTTGATTCAACTCAATCCAATAGTTTCTTCGTAATTTTGTCCATTGAAAACGGGAATACAATTGTATTGGTGCGATCACCCGCAATTTCCTGCAATGAGTTTAGATAACGCAATTCCATAGATCCTTCGGACGTTGCAAGAATATGAGCCGCTTCAGCAAGCTTGGTCGCTGCCTGCTGCTCACCCTCTGCAAGAATAATTTTAGAACGACGTTCACGTTCGGCCTCTGCTTGCTTGGCGATGGCCCGGATCATTGAAGGGTCTACATCAACATGCTTGATTTCCACATTGCCAACTTTAATGCCCCAAGCCTCGGTCTGAGTATCCAAAATCCCCTGAATATCCTTATTAAGCTTATCGCGTTCTTGCAGCATTTCATCCAAATCATGCTTACCCAGAACAGAGCGCAATGTGGTTTGAGCTAACTGACTAGTGGCCGCCATATAATTTTCCACCTGCACAACAGCGCGAACCGCATCCACCACCCGATAATAAATTACTGCATTAACTTTCACCGAGACATTATCTCGAGAGATAACATCCTGTGTGGGCACATCATGCACAAGGGTACGCATATCAACCTTGCGCATTTGCTGGATGATCGGGATCAAAAAGACGATCCCTGGCCCTGCTGCGCGTCGCCCCACTCGACCAAGTGTGAAGACAACCCCTTTTTCATATTCTTTGAGAATTTTGATAAGGTTGCTAAGCAAGAACAGTAACAATGCCCCAATCGGAAGCAATAAACCAATTCCATCCATTATATAAATCTCCACTTAATCGATTTTAAAACACACTAATCTGTATACAATGTAACAACGCAAAAGCTACGATTTCGTTTTAACCTTCAAGGTAAGGCCATCCATTTTTGAAACATGCACTTCATCGCCTATTGCGCACTTGCTCGATGAATTTCCAAGGGCTTTGGCTTGCCAATATTCACCACCCACACGAACTGTCATAGCGCGCCCACAAGACGAAACATCCGCCACCGTTGCCTTGCGACCTCTCATATCATTGCCTAACACAATATCAGTATGGCGAGGCCTGCCAGACAACCAACGCAGCCCATCCCCAATATATGTAGCGAAGAGAGCAGCACTAACGATTCCAAAAGTCATCAAAAATATTGCAATCAAGGTCGTCGTCTCCATGGTTTAATCCGTTCTTATCTATCGCTCTTACCAGGTCCGCCGGTCACAATTCAGGCTTATTGAAGCGCCGTGATCTCTGGACGCGCTTTTGCAAGCAATCCGCCTTCCGCTTTGGCCCGCCTTACCACCAACACCAACCCATCCACCTGAACAACCTTCACCTTATCTCCAGGCTTAAGCGGATTGTTACATCGAGCACTCCAGCGTTCTCCCTCGACAATAACATGGCCTGTCAAACCGTCCCATTCATCCACAACACCGTCACGGTTCTTAATCGCATCACCGCCAATCATCGGTCCTTGAGACCGCGACCCGACCAAGGCAAACATAATAAGCGCCAGGAACCCGCCTGCCAAACCAACAGACGTAATGATAACGCCATTGGAAACACGCAGTGTCTCCGGGAACAGCAAATAAAGTCCGGCACCAAAGATAATCAGCCCAACCAAACCAACAATACCTAATGTTGGTGTATACGCCTCCAATACGATCAGGAAGATACCACCTACAATCAGCCACACACCGAGCCATTCAAACGGCAAGGTCTGCGCTGCATATAACCCAAGACCAAGGCACACAAACCCAACGATGCCAGGGAATATAGAGCCAGGATTCCATAACTCCACAGTGATCCCAAGCATACCAATTGACATTAAAATAGCCGCAACATTTGGGTCTGCAAAAAAGCCAAGAATTTTTTCAGCAAACGTTGGTTCAATCCGTGTCAGGATAATACCATCTGTATTGATAGTCTTTGTGCCGCGAGCACCCTTCACCTTACGTCCATTAATTTGGCGTAGAAGATCATCAGTGTCTTCTGCTATGAGGTCAATTACATTCAACTCTAATGCTTTTGACGCAGTAACATTAGCCGCATCCCGCACAGCACTTTCTGCCCAGTCAGCATTCCTGCCACGCAGTTCAGCAAGAGAGCGAATATAAGCAACAGAATTATTGATAATCTTTGCGCGCATGGCGTTATCATTAGATAAAGGCGCGGTTTGCGGTTTCGCATTTGGACGTGCTGTTTCAATGACGTCACGAACGTTATCTGCATCAAAGCCATCACCCGCTGCCTCATCACCGGGCTCAACATTATCGTCTGGAGGCGGATTAGTCTCAACGGGTTCTAATTCTGGTTCCGCCCCACCGCCGCCTAATTGTACCGGCGTTGCCGAGCCAGTATTGGTGGCTGGTGCCATTGCAGATATATGCGCGGCATACATAATATACAGGCCCGCACTGGCAGACTTTGCACCTTGCGGCGACACATAGGTTACCACCGGCGTCTTGGATGCGAGAATTGACTGGATAATCGCCTCCATCGAGGTAACCAAACCGCCAGGTGTGTCAATCTCCAGAATAATCAGTTCTTTTTCAGTCGCAGAGGCAGATTCAATTTCACGGGAAAGATAATCTGCAGAGGTTGGAGTTACCGCACCACTTAATGTCAAAACAACGGCTTCAGGTCGCGATGATAGGGCAGAGCCATCCGCTTGCTGACCAATCGCAGGTTCAGCCCATCGCAACAATAATGGCAGCGTTACCAGCAGGCCGCCAATGAAGCTTATAGCTGCCCAGATCGATACTCGAACTGTTTTTGTCATACCCGCCCCTCATGCTATATCATCCTTAATAGAATGGCGATTTTTTCGTAATTTACAAGGCAGGTGGCCAGGATTCATTCTACATGAACACGAACCCTAACGCTGACCAGCCTGTCACAAACTCATCTAGGCGCAATGCAAAAGGCCGACCCCAATGGAGCCGGCCTTTAAAAAATCAATCATCTATGATGTGCTATAGAGAAGCACGCACAGCAGGCCATTTTGCATCAGCGCGCTCAATAAAGCCGGGAATATCCTTCAACCACTTTTTCTGAATGCCCCTACTGATATTCAGATATAACGTGCCTTCATAGATGTGCCAGACCGTTGGGTTTCCTGCCGCTTTTTTACCTTTAGACATTGCCCAGGCACAATGGCCACCATAAGCAGGACGGTAGGCGTCAGGGTTTTCTTTAAAGCTATCGAGATTTGCCTGGCTAGAAAATGTCCATGTTTCACCAAGATATTCTGTAGTGTATGCATCATTGCCTTTCACAGCCTCGCTTTGCGCATGATAGGCAACAGCATCATACCCGTTGAGAGCATGGTCCCAGCTACGTTTTTTGAAAACTTCACCTGCTTGCGCTCCGGCTACCAGGACAAAAGCCGCAATAAAGGGGACAAGGGCGACACGTATAATCGTGTGTAAAGTCGGCTGCATCATTGTCATGATTTAAATCTCCGTATGACGTTGCAATTTTTGTGAGGCTATTGAGAAATTTTGACAAGAATACGCTCTTCTTCATTCAGCACCAGCCATGCAACACGAATGTGAGCAGATGTTAACTTTACGCACCCAAAAAGTCAACTAATAGCGCCTTTTTGGAAAGTTTACTTGACACATTAATTTACATCCAGCACATATCATCCAGAAACTGATTTTACGCACAAGTAGAGGCAGCCTAATGGAAAAGAACAAAAAAACGGCAGCATTCTGGGGGAAGCGCGCAACAGCATTAAGCATCCTTGGCACAATTATCATTATTTCAGCACACCTGTCTCCTTCCACAGAAGACACCAAAATTCTATTGTCCTTACCCGGCATAGCAATTGGACTTTTCGGAGCCAATCTTTATATGCCTTACTGGAAGTGTCTTGATGAGGCTGCGCAAGAGGCCCACAAATATGCGTGGTTTTATGGCGGCGGTATTGCTCTGATAGGCCTCATGATAGTTGTTGGTTTTATATTTGGATTTAATGCTGGATATAGCGGCACTGACCTTATAGATAGCGCAAAATCTATTGTTACCAATGCCTATATTCAAGGTGGTGCACTTGTTATTTTCGCCCAATTTTTTGGGTATTTAGTCACCTGGATTTTTTGGTGGCGTGTACGGACTTAAATATGCTGGATATTTATAGGAACCTGCCTTCATGAACAATAAACCCAAGTCATTTCTGAAACCCTGGCACACCTGTGTGGGTGCCTTATTATTTGGGCTGTTTGCAGGAGTTTTATTTGCGCATAGTAACCATTATGGAATTATCCTCCCTAAATGGATTTTTATTATCTTTGTCTTGATTGTCGGCGTCGCCTCCATTTGGTATTGGCGAC
>CAZGVP010000034.1:0-14320 GCA_964529135.1 uncultured Caulobacterales bacterium
TTTGACGCCTAATGCCGGGCGCCAGCAGCAAGCATCAGTTCATTCATATTCAGCTAGTCCATATGTATATCGTGAATTTTCAAATGAGGCGGTTGCTGAAATTAGATATCGGTTTTCTCAAGTATTTGTAGATAATAGTAATAATGGAGTTTTTCTAAACGATTCAATTAGTCATGAAGCGCTTGCTAGTTATGAGAGCGGTAATTTATTTGATCGGTTGAGTTTTGTTGCTAGTGCGTACGGAAATCTAACTGATGAAGAGGGAATAACTCCAGCTACTGATTTCTCCTTTGATCAAGGGACGTTAACTCTTGAAGCGCGGTACGCGTTGAATTCCCAATTTGCTCTAAGTGGTGCAATTGGGTATGATGAAGTTGATACTACAATCCCGGCTGAGTTCTTTGACGAGGATGATCTATCCGGTATTTTCTGGCGCGCAGGATTTATCACCCGCCCTGGTCGAAAAACTCGTCTGCGCCTTGAGTATGGTGAGCGATTTGGTGATGGTTTTCTTGATGCAGAAGCACGCTACAAAATATCTCGTAGGTTCGTGTTTACAGCTGGCGCCAATCGGACATTTCAAACCAGAGCACTTGCAAATGGGGATCAGATAAGTAGGCTATCTCGTCAAACGCTTGATTTTGCTGATATTCTTCGTGAGGGGGGGGAGGCTTCTCCACGTGATATTATTGAGCAGGCAACGCAGTTTGGAAGTAGTAATATAGGCTTCAACGCGCAGACTATAGGTGTTGGACCCACTAATAATGCTTTCCTGACGCTGACAGGCGCTTTTGACAAGACAAAATTTGGGTTAAATGCCATTTATCAGAATGCAGATTTTGGCTTTCGCAATTTTCAAAATCTTACTGCAGCTCTCGATTTAACACGTACTCTTTCGCGTAGGGTATCAATATATGGCAATGCAGTTTATCGGTTTGCAGATACTGGATTTGCCCCAGCGGATTGTTTTGCAAACCCTGATTTATTTGGTGTTAACTCAATTTTCGACCCTGTTTCCGATTGTAATGCTGCGGCTGCTCTAAATGGGGTTACTCACACATTAGGCGGAACGGCTGGTGTAAATTACAATTTAACACCTCGTGCAAAGCTTTTTGGTCAATATAGTCGAACTGAGCGTTTTTCACCGGTTGATGAGCTCGAATATAGTGAAAATGCGGCTAGTGTTGGCATTGTTTTGGATTTTTAAATGATGGTTGAGGATTATTTTGGGTTTTCAGGTGCCCCCTTTAAGTTAAGTCCTGATTCGAAGTTTTTCTTTGGATCTAGAAGTCATACTAAGGCAATGGCGTATTTGCACTATGGCTTGCGTCAAGCGGAAGGCTTTATTGTTATCACCGGTAAGATTGGTGCTGGTAAATCCATGCTCATTGGGCATATGCTTGATCAATTAAACCGTAGTAACGTTTCTGCTGCAGATCTGTTAACCACCAATCTTGAACCTAAAGACTTATTGTCTCATATTCTGTCTGCCTTCGAAATTGAACCTGCAGGGGAAGGTCGTTCTGCAGAATTAGAAGCGTTTGAAGACTTTCTATACGATAATGTTAATCGTGGTCGACGTGTTTTACTGGTTGTCGACGAAGCGCAAAACTTGCCTGTGAGTACAATTGAAGAATTACGTATGCTCACAAATATTAATCATCAAGGCGCACCTTTATTTCAGGTTTTCCTTGTTGGGCAGCCTGAATTCAGGGATACGCTAGCAAGGTCAAATATGGAACAATTACGCCAGCGCGTCATTGCATCATATCATCTTGAGGCCTTGGACGCAGAAGAAACCCGTGAATATATCGAGCATCGACTGGCCGTGGTCGGGCGAAAGCAAGAACCGCATTTTACGGAAGAAGCTTTTGGAGAAATTTTTCAGCATACAGGCGGTGTTCCTCGCCGGATCAATACGCTATGCACGCGATTGTTATTATTTTGTGCGCTTGAAAAGCGTGATCTAATTAACAGTGCAATCGTAAAGTCAGTCGCAGGAGAATTGGCTGGTGAAATGAGTGGAAAAGCCCCCAGTGTTGATTCTGTTGATGCAAAAAAAGCAGAGTCGCCTGCAAAAAAAGTTATGCCAAATCAGAGTAATGAACCTGAAGCCCATGACAATGCTGGCGGGCAGCGGCTCGGCAAAAAAAATCAGGATGGCCTAGTGCTCTCAGGTAAACCTGATGAACACAGAGCAGAGGTGACAGTTTCCAGTCAAGGAAATGCAACATTGAAAGATGTACGTGCAGCGATTGATGCAATTAGTACGACAGACGATCAGCAATTTGATCAATCTGTGCCAAGCGATGGTGCTAAAAACATGCATGATTCTGTTGAAGTTGAACAACTTCCTCCACAATCGGAAGCAACGTTTAATGCAAAATCTGTAAGTGATGCACCGAAATCGGTCATGGATCAGGTGTTGGGTTTACGGCAGGACTTGCGCGAAGCCCATAAAGGCAACCGTGCAATTCATCGTGAGTTATCAGATATGGAAGAGCGTCAGAACGGAAATGTAATTCAGATCGAAAATCACATTTCACGTGCTACGGCTATACTGTCTGATTTGAAGAAAAAGTAGCATTTCCATGCAGAATAATCTGCCCTCTCAACAAGATGCAATGGCTGAGAGCGAACAAAAACCGTTAACAGCATCGCGTCTCCATGCGATATCCGTGGATGTGGAAGACTATTTTCAGGTGTGGGGGTTTTCTGATGTAATTGCGCGAGATTCCTGGGATGGGTATCAATCGCGCGTTGGCGAAACAACAAATCGCGTTCTTGACCTTTTTGATGAGCATACCGTAAAAGCGACTTTCTTCACATTAGGCTGGGTTGCTGAACGTAATCCTGACCTTATACGCGATATTGTTGCACGTGGGCATGAGCTTGCAAGTCACGGATATGACCACACCAAAGTCTTTGATCAGGATGCTGAGACTTTTCGTGAAGATGCCGCTCGCACAAAAACCATTCTTGAAGACATTTCAGGCGCCGAAGTAACAGGGTATCGGGCTGCTGGATTTTCTATTGATCAACGTACACCTTTTGCTCATGACGTGTTAGCGGAGTGCGGATATTTATATTCGTCAAGTACCCACCCTATAGCTCATGATCATTATGGCGATCCAAATGCACCACAAGGTTGCTATAATCCGATTGTAGGGAGTGAGTTTGTAGAAGCGCCAGTTGCTACATGTGATGTGTTGGGTAAAAGGATGAGTTGTGCTGGTGGCGGTTGGTTTCGTGCCATGCCATACCAAATTTCACGTCAACTGATAAAACAAGCTGAAGGTGATCGTGATAAGCCGTTGATTTTTTATTTTCATCCTTGGGAAATAGATGAAGGTCAACCACGTATTGAGCGTGCATCGCGTAAATCACGCTTCAGACATTATATTAATATCAACAAAATGTCGGGTAAGTTGTCTCGATTGATGAATGATTTTTCTTGGGGTCGGATAGATCAGGCCCTGAAGATCAAGTCGAGTTAGGTTGTTTCCTGCAAGCGGCTTGTTTACTGAATAATTGGAGTGCAGCTCATGTCTGAGGCAGCCAGTAATATTGATTATGAGATAGATAATGCTGCCGTAAAGGTAAGATTGATGGTGCCTGCAGATGAGGTGGCCTGGGATCGTTATGTTGCATTGCATCCAGACAGTGTTTTTTTTCATCGGTATGGATGGTCCCGCTTGCTCAAGCGGGCTTATAATTATGACTCATATAATCTGGTTGCTGAATGTGCTGGAAAAATTGTTGGCGTATTACCCTTAACCCTTGTGAAGAGTCCTATTGCTGGTCGTGCGTTGATTTCAGCAGGTTTTTCTGTGGGGGGAGGAATTCTCGCGAATGACCATGACGTGGTTGTGGAACTCTCCCAAAAAGCTGAAGCTCTTGGGCGTGAGCATCGTGTTGCGTATGTTGAACTACGTAGCGAAACGGCGCACCTACCTGACTGGTTGACAAAAAAGTCCACCTATGCAGGATTTTTGAAAATTTTGCCCGATAGCGAAGAAGAGATGTTGTCTGCAATTCCGCGAAAGCGGCGCGCGGAATTACGTAAAGCCTTTGCTCTCGAAAAAGAGGGCAAACTTAAACTTGTTGTTGATCGTGATACTGACAGGTTTTTCGACCTATATGCCAGTGCTTTGCGCGACTTAGGAACACCCGTTTTTCCAAAGAAATTTATTGACATATTGGTGTCTAGTTTTTCCGATGACCTTGATATTTTGACTGTTGAGTATGAAGGTCGTCCGGTTTCATCGTTGATCAGTTTTTATCACAACGAGCGTGTCATGCCTTACTACGTAGGTGCGTTGCCAGAAGCGCGAAAAGCAAGGGCTTTTGATTATATCTACTGGCAACAGATGTTGAGGGCAAAACAACGAGATGCGACGGTTTTTGATTTTGGACGCAGTAAATTCGATGCTGGTTCATTTGGGTATAAGAAAACCTGGGGCATAGAACCCAAAGCGCTCGAGTATCAGTACAAATTGATAGGTGCTAGCGAATTGCCGGATGTCAATCCAAATAACCCCAAATTTGCGTTGGCAACAAAGGTTTGGCGCCGACTACCTGTGCCTGTTGCGACCATGGGGGGCGCTGTGCTGGCGAGGCATTTTGCTTGATGATAAAGCCAGATCTGTTACTCATCACTCATAGAATTCCGTATCCACCTGATAAAGGCGACAAGATACGATCCTGGAATTTGTTGCGCCATCTTTGTGGACAATGGCGCGTGCATCTTGGTTGTTTTGTTGATGATGCAGTCGACCAAATTCATCAACCTTTTTTGGATAGTATGACCGGCAGCACACATTTCGTGCCGTTGAACCCCACTTTAGCAAAAATACGGTCGGCGTCAGGGTTGTTGACTGGCAAACCATTGTCGCTTGCCTATTATGCTTCTTCATCAATGCAAAATTATGTCGCTGACACACGTCGGCAATTTCAACCAGCGGTGGAAATTGCCTTTTCTTCCAGTATGGCACCTTTTATTTTGAGCGATAATACAAGCTCTGTACGCATTATAGATTTTTGTGATTCGGATGCTGAAAAATGGCGAGCTTATGCTGAAGTGAAAAAAGGTATTGAGAAATTTATTTATAGTCGTGAAGCCAAATTATTGGCTGACTGTGAAACTAAATTTGCGAACGCATCCCATACAAGTTTTGCTATAACTCTCGCAGAGGCGGCTCTTTTTAATAACCGCCAGGGTGTTTCTAAAAAGGTTGATTTTTGGGAGAATGGTGTCGATACAGAATATTATAACCCTGATATCGAATGTGTTGATAAGGCTGCAATTGCTTCCGATATGGTTTTTGTTGGCGCTATGGATTATCAACCAAACATAGATGCGGTCGTCTGGTTTTCTCAGGAAGTTCTTCCCTACATTCAAGAAAATCTACCCGACGCAACATTTACAATTGTTGGTTCAAAGCCAACTACATTGGTGCGCCAACTTGAAAAACAAGACGGAATACATGTTACAGGCCGGGTTTCTGATGTACGGCCTTGGTTGAAGTCAGCAAAAATTGTAGTTGCTCCTTTGCGTGTTGCGCGTGGTATCCAAAACAAAGTGCTGGAAGCTATGGCTATGAGCAAATCAGTAATTGCGACTACAGATGCGGCAACTGGTATTAGCGCGGAACCTAAAAAAGAGATTATGATTGTCGATAATCCTGATGCGATGGCAAATACAATCTTGAATTTTTTACAGCAACCAGAAAAACGTTCCGCTATGGGAAGCGCTGCACGCAATTGTGTGCTCAAAAATTATAGCTGGTCTTCAAAATTACAGCGATTAGATAGTGTATTGGCTGATAAGGTTACCACTTAGAACGCGATATCAAGTTATTTCTCTGCCAGGATTGGATTGATGAAATCGTCAAAGGCATACCAAAACTCATTGCGATATAAGTCTTTTTCCATCAAAATTTCATGGAACGCTTCTTTTATGGTCAGGCAATGAATATTTGTATTATTCTGAGCCAGGATATTGTGATCAGGACTGTCTATTAGTTGATCGTTCTCTGCGGAGACTATCAGTACTGGTGTGTCTAAATTTTTCATATAATCAGCATCATGAATTTGATCGATCGCATCTGTGGCTGCCTTCATCCAACCATAGGTAGGTGACCCGATTGTAGCATTGGGCGCGGCTGCTTGTAATGCGCGAAACCTTGCGTGACGTACCGGATCAGATGTCAAGATATTACCATCAAACTCAAGTGAATATTCTTTTACTCCTGGAATGGATTGTCTTGATGCACCAAGTTTTACCGCTGTGCGGGAAAGGAGCCTGGCAAATATCCGCATAGAAGTGCTGGAAAATAAACGTGTCATTGGAGCAGATAGTATTGCGGCTTCGAAAACGCTCTTGCCTTGTGCGAGTTCTTGTAATGCAGGTACGCCGCCCATGGAGTGGGTCATTAAAATACGAGGGCCAGAAAATTTCTTCTTTGAAACCTCTTCCATGACCAGATGCAGGTCCGCTGTATATGTTTCGAAGGTTGTAATATGGCCTTTTTCTGAGATAGGGAGAAGGCGTGAGGACAGCCCCTGGCCACGCCAATCTTTTGTGGTGACGCTAAACCCGCGTTGTTGCAGGTCACGTATCACTTCAAAGTATTTTTCAATAAATTCAGAACGACCACTGGCCAACATGATGGTCCCCCGGGCATTTTCAGGGTCGGGAGCGGGGAAAGTTGCAACGCGTAATTGCGCGCCATCTGGAGTATCCAGCAAAAAACATTCGCCGCCTGCCGGAACCGGGTTTTCTGATATTTCAATAAAGGAAACAGGAGTGAGGGCCATATCCATTGCTCCGGATATTATTAAATGTTGATCGTCGAAACTACGCAGTTCTACTTGAGGTGTCGGACAGGGTCAGGCGAGCCATGATGGCCATATTTCCGGAAATGAAAAAGCGTCCAGAGATAAAAGCACTGGAAAGATACCTTCCGCCGTCAAAGATACGTTGAATAGTCTGACTTGATGCACGCCACGCGCAGACATTGTCTTCATCTGGTATAGGAAAGGAGCTTAGAATATTAGTGCTGTCGATGGTGTGAACTATTGGTGGATTTGAATACCCGTCTATATAAAGGGCCGGTTCAGTAGTTGTCTTGTCCGTAACAGCTACCCTGTCATCAGCAAGACAATAGATTATAAGTGTGCCGCCGAATGGCGTTGCAAAGCAGCGCTGTGCGTTTGTTGCCAGCGCTGCTTTAGATTCATTATTATTTTGTAGGGGCATCATTATTCCAGAAGTGCGCCTTCAGCAGTAAGCGGCTTACGGAATTTTATGGTCATCCGGTCACTTTCGCCGATGGCATCATATTTAGCGCGATCAAAATCTGGATCTGACTCGCCGCGCGTCGCGGAGGAGCGTTTAACTGGAGGTAATGTCCATACGCCGAACGGGTGATCTCTTGTGTCATTGACATTGGCATTGATCTCGGATTTTGCTTCCAGTTCAAAGCCCACGGCTTGAGCCATAGCAATGACGGTACTCTCATTGACATAACCGGATCTGGCTTGTGGGTCTTGTTCGGTTGCCTCATCGCCACGATGTTCTACCACGCCAAGAACGCCGCCCGGTTTTAGGGCTGTATAAAACTCACCAAAGAATTCTTCAGCCACACCGCCGGCCATCCAGTTATGGACATTACGGAAGGTTAAAACTGCATCCGCTGAACCTGGTTCAACCATAGGGGTATCTGCTCTAATCAATCCGATCTGCACATCACCATAAGTATCTTTGTCAGAAAAAGCCTCTTTGTAGGCTGCAAGGCCAGCCAAGCGACGCTCATTGTCACCTGGATTAATATTGACGGCCACATAAGTGCCTGTACCGGTTGCCAGATAAGGTGCGAGCACTTTGGTGTACCAGCCACGGCCTGGAAACATTTCGACTACTGTCTGATTTGGGGTAATATCAAAGAATTCTATAGTATCTTTAGGGTTACGAAACTGGTCTCTGGCTTTTTCTGCATCATCACGGTGACTGCCAACCAACACGGCATCTAGCACCTCACTTGGTGTTCCAGTAGCGGAGTGTGATTCTGCTGACTTTGGAGCTTCGGTAGATTGTGCAGCAGTTACGTCGCCAGATGTGTCACTACCGCAAGCGGTGAGAGCGCAAAGGGCTACAGTACTCGCAAGAAGCGGCTTAATAGGGGATTTAATCATTTTTCTTGTCTCCATGCCCGATAGCGGGGGTTGAGGGTGTTTCGAAATGGAACAGGAGGAGCGCAAATTCCTCAGGTCAATTGATAGTGTACCTAGCACGTCAAAAAATTGCGTCCAGCAGCACTTGAACCAGAATTGGGGATGATTACATCTTTATTAGTGGAGGCCAGTTGGCTCCACCGGTTTTCTTTAAAGCTTAAACCCGGCCCAAAGTGGCGGGTGGAAGTCAAGAAAATCCCATTAAACCTTGCTTTTCAAGAAGGAAAAAAACTATGCGTAGTTATGATTTAACCCCCCTATACCGTTCATCTGTCGGCTTTGAACGCGTCTTCGATTTGTTGGAAACTGTGAGTAACAAAGTCGAGAGCAACGGCTATCCGCCTTATAATATCGAACGGGTTGCCGAAGATGATTACAGAATCACTCTTGCGGTTGCAGGATTTGCTGAAGCGGACATTGATATTGAGCTTATTGAAAATGAGCTGAAAATTACAGCCGGAAAGACCGATAATGAGGCGGCACGGGAATATCTCCATCAGGGTATTGCAGCGCGGGCCTTTGAGCGTCGTTTCCAGATTGCAGAGCATGTAAGCGTTGTCGGCGCTGCTCTCGAAAATGGCTTGCTCAACATTGACCTCAAACGTGAAATTCCTGAGGCGAAAAAGCCTAGAAAAATCGCCATAAACGGGCATCAGCAAAGTAATGTGCAGATGTTGAAAGACACTACAGCGGCATAAAGACTTACATTTACGTCATTTAAGGCGCTCCGCTTATAGAATATGCTATTTGCGGGGTGCTCGTACTTTGTTATATTCGATTATTCTTGCTAAAGCTTAGATAAGGGAAATCGAGTTTCAAATCGCATGTGCGAAATCGAAACATAAAATGGGGGGTCATTACCATGATCCAGGGAATGAAAATATCGTTGAAGATTCTAACTTTATCAGGAATTGCGATTGCCGGATCCTTAATGGTATCGGCTTGTGAAACGCGCCCTGAAATTGATCCTCGTGCAGACCGATCTGTCTCTATCCCCTATGATCCATATAATTATGATCCTGAACGTCTCGATGCCGAGGCGCAAGCACACTGCGATGCCTATGGTTTACGTGCGCGATTTGAAGATGAAACAATAGATAACCAGTCTGTACGCTGGCGCTATCGACATTACCTTTGTGTGTAAGGTAGAGTGTTAGCTAATTAACAATTTTTGCGCAGCTTTGAAAACTTCACTATTTGCAGCAAGGATTGATGGGCCGTGCAATGGATCGCGGTCACCCTCGATTTCGCTGACAAGGCCACCTGCTTCGCGCACAATAATTATCCCTGCGGCAACATCCCAAGCGTTTAATCCGCGTTCCCAATAGGCGTCAAATCGCCCTGCAGCAACGTAAGCGAGATCAAGAGCAGCAGATCCCATACGCCGCACGCCCGCCGTTTTGGATAGCACTTTATCCGCTTCTGTTAATGCTTCTGCCCTCCCGTCTCGTCCCGCAAACGGCAATCCACAGGCAAAAAGACAATGAGTTAGCTCGCGACGTGAAGAGACGCGCAAACGTCGATCGTTTAGCCATGCGCCTTCACCTTTCTCAGCCCAGAATAATTCATCCGTTATTGGATTATAGATCACGCCCGCATAAGGCTGCCGATCGCGTTCCAATCCTATAGAAATAGCAAATTGGCCAAACCCATGGAGAAAGTTGGTGGTGCCGTCTAGGGGATCGACAATCCAACGATTTGAATTGTCTGAACCTGCAATTTCCCCGCGCTCCTCCATCAAAAACCCGTATTTCGGGCGTGCCTCATTAAGGCTCTCAAAAATTACCTCTTCTGCCTTGAGATCAGCAGAACTGACAAAATCTGCAATATCCTTGCGGGATACCTGGAGGTTTTCAAGTTCTCCAAAGTCGCGTGAGAGGCCTTTTGCGGCGGCTCTTGCAGCGTTCGTCATCACTGTGATCAGGGCAGAATGTTGGGCCATAGTGGGAATGTACTCTTAAAGTTGATCGCTTGAAGAGCCGCACCATAAGCAGCGCAGAGAAGGAAGCAAGTCATGAAATAAACAGTTGGCAATCAGGGATGGATATTGACGTTTTGTGAGTTGTGCCCGGCGGGGACGCACCCTAAATTTGGCCTCAAATCTAGCAACAGGAAAGGTAATGTTGATGAGAGTCATTGCACTTACGGTCATTGCAGGTATTTTTTATGTATTGTGCGCCGTACCCCCTGCGGAAGCCGGGAAAAAGGAAAAAGCTGAAAAACTTGTTGTAGCTGCCACTGAAGTGGTTCGTGATTTTGCGGACGACAACATCCACACTGGATTGTCTGACTATGCTGGAAAAGCAAAAGCGATAGTGATTATCCCGGCTTCTGTAAGAGCTGGCTTTGTGTTTGGAGCTTCCGGTGGTAATGCAGCGATCCTGGCCAAAGATAAAAGTGGAGAGTGGTCAGATCCATCGTTTTTGCGCATTGGATCGGTATCATTCGGACTGCAAGCCGGCGGTGAGGTGTCAGAGATTATCCTGCTTGTTATGACTGAACGTGGTAAAGAGCAGCTTTTCTCGACCTCGGTTAAGTTAGGGGCAGGTTTGTCTGTAGCTGCTGGCACTAATGGTGTCGGCGCGAAGCTTCAGACAACGGATGTTTTGGCATATTCAAAAGCAAAGGGGCTTTACGGAAGTATCAGTCTTGAGGGGGCTGTTTTGAAAGTTCACCATAAATGGAATAAGGCTTATTATGGACGTGCAGTGACACCTCTGGAAATTATTGGCATCAAAAATGTTTCTAATCCGCAGGCTTACCCTCTGAGGAATGCGGTTGCAGTACTGGCAGCGCGTGGGCGTTCGTGATGATTTTGTGATTTTACTTTGAAGCATTAGACTGTAATGTATTGGAAGCGTGCACTTCCATGAAATTGTTTATCGCCTTTGCCACAAGATCAGATGTTTCCACTTGGGGTAAGTGCGCGACCTTTTCAAATACAATAAGTTCGCTGTTTGGTATGCGTTCTTTAAATGTTTGTGCGGCCCCTAATGGTACTACCTGGTCTTCCTCACCCCATAAAATTAATGTTGGTGTGTTTATCTTAGCTAAGCGATCAGCGAATGCTGGTTCGCGATCAGTGGTTGCTCTAATGGCTGTAGCTCTGCGATTTCCAGGATATAGTAATAATTCCCAATATTGGTCTACCAACTCTTTTGTGACCAGTTTGGGATCGTGTACTGAATCTTTCAAAGAGCGTTCTACAAAAATTCTTGGGGTGACTTGCTCAATTAAGGGACGCAGAAGCGGTATACGCATCAATTTTGCCCCAAGATAGACATTAGCTTTTGGGGTATCGGGTGGCAGCGGTGCGCCAGATGCGTCAATAAGAATGAGCCCTTCGATGCGTTTTGGGTAGGCAAGAGCGTATCGCCAGGATATCCAGCCACCCATTGAGTTCCCGCCAATGGTAAACCTGTCTACATTCGCATGATTAGCGAGAGCTGTGACAGCTTCCATCATCGCGTCAGCAGAATAATCATTATTGATGTCAGGCCCTGAGAGGCCATGACCAGGAAGATCGAGACTTAAAATTCTGTAAGCTTTTCCAAGGTGTTCAACGAGAGGTCGCCAAGTCAAAAGGGAATCGTTTGATCCGTGGAGTAATAGAAGGACGGGCCCATGCTTGTTGCCGTCTTCTTTGATGCGTACGCAATTTCCGTCACCATAACAAATTCTCTGAACAGAACCGAGGCCATATTTTTCAGCCATGGCTATGGGGTTCGTATCCGGTGTGCGGATTATTAGAAAAGCAAGCACCAGTAGACTTACAAAAATTCCGAACCCATATAGGAGATTTCTCATATTTAAGCTTTCTTATCCACATTGCCCACGGTGCAAAAGCGCATGATCAGCAAGGACGAGCGCCATCATCGCAACTCCAACTGGAACACCGCGAATACCAACGCAAGGATCATGGCGACCTTTGGTTTGTATATTGGTTTCCTGACCATCTGCAGTAATTGTTTTTCGCGGTGTTAAAATGGAAGAGGTTGGTTTTACAGAAAATCGAGTGACAATGTCTTGGCCTGTAGAGATACCGCCTAAAATACCACCTGCGTGATTTGAGAGATAATGCGGTTTTTGATCTTTCATTCGGATTTCATCGGCATTGTCTTCGCCAGAAAAAGATGCTGTTTTAACGCCAGCGCCAATTTCTACAGATTTTACAGCATTGATCGACATCATCGCTGCAGCCAGATCACCATCAAGCTTACCATATACCGGAGCCCCCAAGCCTGCGGGGAAACCTGATGCATTGATTTCGATCATTGCCCCCATGGATGAACCGGACTTTCTCGCCTGATCGAGTGCGCTGGCCCAATTTACAGCTGCCTTCTTGTCCGGGCACCAAAAAGGATTATTGGTAATCTCGTCTGTGTTGAAATTATCCGGATCAATGAAGTGCGAGCCCATTTGTACCATATATCCGCGAATAGAGATTTCATTCCCATAGAGATGGTTTAATACTTTTTGGGCGATAGCACCAGCAGCGACTCGTGCAGCAGTTTCACGAGCGGAAGATCGACCGCCGCCACGATAGTCCCTTATCCCGTATTTTGCATCATAGGTAATATCAGCGTGACCAGGGCGGTATTTATCGCGAATATCGCTATAATCTTTAGAACGTTGATCTACATTCTTGATTATTAAGCTAATCGGAGTACCGGTTGTTCTTGGGCCATTGGTGCGATCATCCTCGAACAGGCCCGACAAGATTTCAACATGGTCAGGCTCGCGGCGTTGTGTGACGTATTTTGATGTCCCTGGTTTACGTTGATCGAGTGCAACCTGAATTTCCTCCGCAGTAATGCGAATTCCTGGTGGGCAACCATCGATGACGCACCCAAGGGCAGGCCCATGAGATTCGCCCCAAGTGGTAACTTTGAAGAGGCGACCAAAACTGTTGACGGACATAGCTAATCCTTGAAATGCGGGTTTAGAAAAATGAGCCTAGAGCGGTGAGATTATAAGTCCCATATCTTTTATCGTCGTCCGTCGATAAAAGGAAGACAGCTTCATCAGGAGAAATTTATGGTTAAAGACCCCCACAATATTATCCCTGCCTCTCCTTCTGCTGAGGCTTACCGCGTTGATGAGGATCAAGGAGATGTGTTCATAAGCGATGATCCCGGCGTTCTATTTACTCAATGGATGACACTGGCTCGGCAAAAGGAAATGAATGACGCCAATGCTATGGCGTTGGCAACTGTCGATGCTGGCGGAATGCCAGATGTTCGAATAGTTTTGCTTAAAGATTATGATGAGACCGGGTTGACGTTTTTTACCAATACCCAGAGCGCTAAAGGTAGAGGGCTTGAAGCAAATCCAGTTGCGGCTCTATGTTTTCACTGGAAGTCAATCCGACGCCAAGTGCGTTTTCGTGGGACGGTCGAGCCTGTATCAGAGGGGGAGGCGGATGCTTATTTTTCCACCCGCGCGCGCGGCGCACAGATTGGTGCTTGGGCATCAGATCAATCTCGACCTTTGGAAAACCAGGATACTCTCGAACGCGATGTTGAAAGGGCGATTGCACGCTTTGGAGAAGATACCGTGCCAAGGCCGGCTCATTGGTCTGGGTATCGCCTCAATCCGTTAGAAGTGGAGTTTTGGGTAAATCGCCCTTTTCGTCTCCATGAACGCTTAAAGTTTGAGCGTAAGAAGCAAGCAATGTCCTGGACTATGAGCCGTCTTTACCCGTAAATAAATACATTATATATTCATGAGAATATCAATGGGGGACATTCATGCATATTATTATTGCCTTACTTGGGGCTCTGGCAGGCTTGTTTTGGGCTTTTACTCATTTTGTTGGAGCTGCCCGAGAGGGTCAGGAAGCGGTGGATAATTTTCGCGGGATGTTCCGGCGAGGTAAATGGTCAAAAGAAATCAGCAAGCGGCTTATTGAAAACTTGAATGACCCAAGGGAGGCCACAGCAGTGCTCCTGCTACAGACGGCATCTTATGAAGGCGTAGTCACTGAAGTTCAGCAAAATCATATTTTACAAGTGATGATCACCGGGTTTGAAACGGATCAAAAAACCGCCGAGGAATTTCTGGCTTTTGCTCGTATGGCTCTTGG
>CAZGVP010000035.1:0-14296 GCA_964529135.1 uncultured Caulobacterales bacterium
ATCATCTTTGATGGGCCGCGTGGGTGCTGGCTTGTGAACATGTCAGGCGCGAAGTGTGTGCTATGCCACTTTGCAAAATTATATAGGTTTGGCCGCTTTGCGCTGCTCCTCATTAATAAATGTTCGGGCCTTTGGGCCGCGGCACTTTTTGGCATGTCTAAAGTTAGGAAATCATCACAGCGTGAAGGTTTTTAGTTTTTATGCGTCGCATAAGGAGATGCTGCTCCTCATTTATATATGTTTGAATTCTCAGGTTGCGGCGCAAATAGTCTGTGATTGATATGGTTGTAAGGCACTGTGCAATACTGGAAAGAGTTACCGTTTCAGCTCGCTCATTGCTTCGTCTATTCCGCCTAGTGTCAGGGGATACATGCGATTTCCCATCAGTTCACGGAGCAATTGAATTGACCCTACATAATCCCAGCTTTGTTTTTGGCTAGGGTTAAGCCAAACGGCACGCTCATAAACCTGGGTTAGTCGCTGCATCCAGATAGCACCGGCTTCATCGTTGAAATATTCAACAGCCCCGCCGGGCACAGTGATTTCATAAGGGCTCATGGAAGCGTCACCGACAATGATGACTTTGTAATCGTGGGGGTATTTATGGAGGATATCCCAGGTAGGGATTTTTTCAGTCCAGCGGCGGCGATTATCTTTCCAGACATAATCATAGAGACAGTTATGAAAATAGAAATATTCCATGTATTTGAATTCGGCGCGTGCTGCAGAGAAAAGTTCTTCACAAACCTTGATATAGGGGTCCATGGAGCCACCGACATCAAAGAAGATCAGTACCTTAATCATATTGCGCCGTTCTGGCCGCATCTGAATATCGAGATATCCCGAACGCGCGGTGGCGTCGATGGTGCCGCCAAGGTCAAATTCATCGTCGGCGCCTTTGCGGGCAAATTTGCGAAGGCGGCGCAGGGCCATTTTAATATTGCGCGTGCCAAGGGCCACATCATCATCAAGGTTTTGGTAGTCGCGCTTTTCCCAGACTTTGACGGCGCGGCCCTGGCGTTTGCCCTCATTGCCAATGCGAATGCCTTCCGGGTTATAACCGCCGGAACCGTAAGGAGAGGTGCCGCCGGTGCCGATCCATTTATTGCCCCCTTCATGGCGTTTTTCCTGTTCTTCCAGGCGTTTTTTGAGGGTCTCCATAAGCTTGTCCCAGCCGCCCATAGCTTCTATCTCGGCCTTTTCCTCATCGGTGAGATATTTCTGGGTCATGAGCTTCAGCCACTCTTCGGGGACTTCCGCAGTTTCGACACCTTCGGCGATGCTCTCCAGCCCTTTGAAAACATGGCCGAAAACCTGATCGAATTTGTCGAGATGGCGCTCGTCTTTGACCAGCGAAACACGCGAGAGGTAATAGAAATCCTCCACTTTGCGTGATGCAAGGTCAGCATCCATCGCCTCCATAAGGGTCAGATATTCGCGCAATGAGACGGGCAGGCCGGCGGATTTCAGTTCGTGGAAGAATTTTGTAAACATAGGGATAGCTTATACCATTCAGCCCCTTAGCGGAACGGTCAATTGCAGATGTCTGTCGTGGACATTCCTAAAGGTAGAGGCGGCGAAAGTCGTTGGTATGAAAGATTATGTGCCGGATAGGAGCACGCAAACCATACTGTCTTAGCCCCGGAGGGTATCATTCATGACCCGCTTTTCGTCAGCCACAGTCATCATGGTAACGAGCTCGGCGAAGGATGTTTTGCGCTTCCAGCCTAAAACCGTTTCAGCTTTTGTCGGATCACCGAGTAGAAGATCCACCTCTGCTGGGCGATAGAATTCGGGATTGATTTGTACAACAGTTTTGCCGGTGTTTTTATCGATCCCTTTTTCGTTGGCACCCTCACCAGACCATTCGATCTTCATGCCAAGTGTGATCGCCGCCTGTTCAACAAAGTGGCGCACAGACCAGGTCTCTCCAGTGGCTAAAACATAATCATCGGGTGTTGAATTTTGTAGCATCAGCCACATACCTTCAACATAATCACCGGCAAAACCCCAATCGCGCTTGGCGTCCATATTGCCTAACTCAAGGATATCTCTTTGGCCATGTTTAACCTGAGCAAGGTGCAGAGTGACTTTTCTCGTTACAAAATTTTCTCCACGTATCGGGCTTTCATGGTTAAATAGAATGCCTGAACATGCGTTTAGATCATAGCTTTCACGGTAGTTTGTGGTAATCCAGTGCGCATAGA
This sequence comes from uncultured Caulobacterales bacterium, assembly GCA_964529135.1. GTDB lineage: Bacteria > Pseudomonadota > Alphaproteobacteria > Caulobacterales > Parvularculaceae > CALLPQ01. The sequence continues at coordinate 2,208 of CAZGVP010000035.1, forward strand.
GTTTTGCGACACCATAAGGGCTGCGGGGATGGAATGGTGTTGATTCTCGTTGCGGTGTTTCGTGTACTTTACCAAACATCTCAGACGTGGAAGCTTGATAAAATCCAATCTTTGGATTGATAGTTCGAATGGCTTCCAGAATTCTGGTGACGCCCAAGGCGTCAACGTCGCTGGTATAAAGAGGCTGTTCAAATGATGCTGCGACAAAACTTTGAGCGCCGAGATTGTAAAATTCTGTTGGTTCAGCTTTTTCAATGGCGCGAAATATATTCAGTGTTTCGCCTAACTCAAAATCTACCAGCTCAATATCTTTATCAATGCCAAGCTCTTCGAGGCGCCAAGTGGCTGAATGTGATGTGCGGCGAATGCCACCTACAACTTTATATCCTTTTTCCAGCAACAATTTTGCAAGATAGCCACCGTCCTGACCTGCTATGCCGGTAATAAATGCGGTTTTGGCCATTCTCGTCTTCCTTGTGCTGTTGGGCGATAGGGTTTTCGCTGCGATCTCGTATTAATCACAGTATATCGTTCTGTCTACTATTTGGTGCAATAACCAAGCTCGCTGATACAAAATTATAGTGTGCGATCAGGTAAATTCCGATCAAGTACGCTTTTGATCAACTTATGATTGTTTGCAAGGCTGGCATCTCGCAGCTTGATGACACTCTGGCGGCTTTTTGCCAGAGATATATCTGAGAGGTCCGCTTGTGTAATATCGAAGGGTTTGTCTTCGGGAAGAAGGACGGGTGCAAAATGATAAGCATCACCTACCGATTGGGGAGCAATTAGCGGGCGTCCGCTGCCGATACCTGCTGTTACGCCTGTGCTGATTTTCAAGGTGAGGTAGTCAGGTCTATCCACTGGGAGCAAGGGCATAATGGCGTGACACTGATATAGGCGTTTTAAATATAGGTTATGCGGCACACGCCCGCTAATGGGATCTAAAGGGCAGAGATCAAAATATTTTTCTAATTGATACTCCGTGATCATCTTTTCAAATGTTGCCCGGTCTGGCCCGCCAGATGGTAGAATAATTCTAAATGGCCTTACTGAATTCAGGTTTGAATCCCGTAAGTTTTCAATCAACGGCACAAAAGCTCGATTATGAAAATTTAAGGCGCCTGGAATGAATATATCCAACACATCGGTTTTCGGGGTATATTCGTCCAGGTGATCTGGCATCCAATAATAAGCATGATGGACATGGGCTCTTCCTTCAAGCTCGGGAACGCGCTCAAGAATTCTTTCGACTACATGTTCAGCGAGCCCAAACACATCAAGAAGTCCTTCTTTTGCAAGGGCAACACATTCCCTTGCATCGCGAAAAAGGTTTGGATTATGAACAACCCCCATAACAGGTAAGGCAAAATCTTTTGCCCAAACCCCCAAAGAATCTCGTTGAAAAGTGTTGAAGAACAACGTCGATGGCTGTTCGTCCTGGACCCGTTGCTTGAGTACACCCCAAGAGGGGCGACCCGCTAACATTGGATAGTCAATATGAGTTTTGTCCAGATTGAATGACTCAAAAAAATCGCCGCGCATTGTTAAAATTCGTCGATTGAAGTGTCCATTGGATTTCAAGCCCAGATCATTAAATACTTTAAAAAACCCTGCAGAAACATCTTCATGTACAGCTTCCATTTGAAAGGCTGAAATGTCCGTGCGACCATTATCTACGCCCATTTTTCTGATTTCCCGCCGTTTAGAATATTCTGGAATGGCTCATCCAAAGTATGATAATTATCATAGGGACGCCATTACATTAGGTGAAGGCAGTGATCAAGGCTTGCGCATCCCCATGGTTCAGCTATGACCATGATTTAACTCCACTATCTCTAGAAATAACGATAGGTAAGGTATAGATATGACATCACCGGAAAAAAGATTATTTGAATTTTACAGTGGTTTTCTAAATACTGTTATGTCATCAAGTAACATTGACCAAAAAAAAATAAATAAAAAATGTCAACGTGCATTTATAAATATTTGCCAAAAGTTGAAACCTGTGATTTCTCTCGAGGTTGGCGCTTATGAAGGTGGCTTTTCCAGAGATATTAAAAGACGTTGCCCGGACATTGAAGCTTATGCATTTGAGGCTAACCCTCATGTGTTTAATAAATTCCAGAGTGACCTTTCCGAGGCAGGCGTTAAATATCTGAATTTGTGTGCGAACATTTCCAATGATCCTGTCGAGATAAAAATTCCAAAAGATTATCTGGGTACTGAGCGCAAGAATGTTAATCAGATGGCAAGTATTTTTACAAACTCTGATTCTGAGAATTATGAAGTACATAAAATTAATGCAGTTCGGGTTGACGAATACATTCAAACTCAAACTAATATTAATAGAGGTGGTATTGTTACTTGGGTAGATGTGGAAGGAGCCTTGGAACCAGTTCTGTCAGGTATGCAGAAACTATTTCCGCGCATCGATGCAATGTATATTGAAACAGAAACAAAACCCTTATGGGACGGTCAATGGTTGGAAAGCGATGCTGCCAGCTATCTGATGCAGCAAGGTTTCGTGCCTGTTGCAAAAGACCGGCAGCGACCATGGCAAAGTAACTGGATGTTCGTTAGTGAGCGCGTCGCATCTGAAGCTTGGATACAAAGACGTATTGCCCGTATTTACGGGGATAACGAATAGAGCTTAGATATCCATTTGCTGCGTTGGTATTTTATTTTAAACATACCCGTAAGTCTTTTAATCACTGAGTTGCTTTTAAATCTCTCGAATAAATTAGCATGTTATTTTATACGGATTATATATCTTCTCCTTTAGGGAATATGTTTCTCTCTGTTGATGAGCAAAATGTATTGCGCTCTCTGGATTGGCAAGAAGAAGGGCGCGATGATTACTATTCGCTAGACCGGTATTATCGCGATGTTGAGAGGGCGCCAAAAGCCGCTCCAGTACCGATAAAACAGGCACTGCATTCTTATTTTGATGGAGACGTAAACGCTATTGATACTATTCCGATTACTCTACCTGGCACCAAGTTTCAGCGCGCCGTGTGGCAGGCTTTATGCGAAATTCCGGTTGGGACAACGTGTAGCTATGGCGATCTTGCTGATAAATTGAATAATCCGGGTGCAATGCGGGCAGTGGGGATGGCAAATAATGCAAACCCGATTGCATTGGTGGTGCCTTGCCACAGGGTGATTGGAGCAAGTGGCAAGATGGTTGGCTACGGCAGCGGTGTGGCGCGCAAAGAATGGCTCCTTAGGCATGAGGGCGTGCTGCAAGATCAGGGTGAATTGGAGCTTTAGCCTTCCCCAAACAACCCTTCAATCTGAACTGATCTTGGGCCATCCTCATCACACACTGCGTAATCGCGTCATTCGCGTGCATAAAATGCTACGCCGGCATGCTCTCCTGTTTTGTTGAGCACATAGAAGTTGACGTTGAATGCAGGATTGCCATCTTCATTCAATAAGCGTTTCTCCGTCTGCTGATGGATACGTTTTAGCGCAGCCATGCCTGCATCTTTTGGCGAAGCCCCGCGACGCATTTCTTCAACAATTAAAAATGATGCCAGATTGTACAAATTAGCTTCGCCGCGGCCAGTGGATCCTGCTGCGCCAATATCATTGTCGAGATATAATCCTGCACCCAGGATTGGGCTGTCGCCGACACGGCCGGGAATTTTCCATGCTAGGCCGGATGTTGTAGTAACGCCGCAAATATCGCCATCGGCGTTAATGCCGTTGCAGTTGATGGTGCCATAATAATGGTCCGGATCGATCTTGCCTTCAGCAACCATTTCCTGACCTATATCATGGCCGGTATCGGTATAACGTTGTATAGCTTCATAAGCATCTGCGCGCTCATCGGGTTTGAGATAGTGGCGGGCATCTGTGCGTTGTTTCCATTCTAGCCATAAACCGCGTGAGAATTCTGTGTTCAAGTCATCTTCAATCTTGAACCCCATATTGCGAGCAAACACTTGCGCGCCTTTTGCCACCAGCAAGTGATGGTCAGTTACATTGGCAACCTTTTGGGCAACGAGCGAAGGGGTACGTACGCCTTGTAGTGCCGCGACACCACCGGCTCTTTTTTTCGGTCCATGCATACAACACGAATCAAGTGTGACGACACCATCCGCATCGGGAAGGCCACCAAAGCCAACGCTTGCGTCTTCTGGGTCCAGTTCAACAATATTGACGCCGGCAATAAGGGCATCCAGCACATCTGTGCCCTTGGTCATACGGCGGTAGGCTTCTGAAACACAGGTACGTTTGCCGCCATTTTTGTAGATGTTGCCATTGCCTGATGAAATCACAACGGGTTTGACCTCTTTGGCGCGTATGATGTTCGCAGAAGCGGGCGGGTTTTGCACGAGGGTGCTAGCGGCCATGGTCGTTGCGACCGTGGCGCTCATGAGTTCGCGACGATTGAGGGTCGTTTTTGGATTATCAGACATGGCGCATGTTCCTCAAAGTGTTTGTGTTTTGAGGTGAGTATTTAGGCAATTTGAGGGTAACACAAGTGACCAGGCCCAGTTTTCCGGCTGGTTTGTGATGGAGTTTTACCGCGACTGTATCCCCTATTGGCAAATGCAGTAAAACTCTGGCAAAACGGCTTAAATTCAGTGCGAATGCCTTCTGGGGAGCTTTTTATTAAGGCCTCAATATTGGCCAGTCAGCGCCAGGAGTATGAAAGACAGGGAGCCACTATGGCTGAAATAGAACGCGAAGAAATGGAATTTGATGTTGTAATCGTCGGGGCCGGGCCTGCGGGGTTATCAGCGGCTATCCGGTTGAAGCAGCTTTCAGCATCATCTGGGCGCGATGTCAGTGTTGTTGTTATTGAAAAAGGTTCAGAAGTGGGGGCCCATATTCTCTCCGGTGCTGTTTTGGATCCTGCTGGACTTGATAGGTTGCTACCCGATTGGCGGAATATGGAGGGGAACCCCATCGATACGCCAGTGGAATCTGAAAGTTTCAAGATTTGCGGCGCATCAGGTTCCATCCCGCTTCCGGTTTTTGCGATGCCCGCAATGCTGAAAAACCATGGTTGCTATATTGCTTCCATGGGTAATGTTTGCCGTTGGCTTGGTGAGCAGGCTGAAGTGATGGAGATTGAAGTTTACCCCGGCATGGCAGCATCAGAGCTGGTCTACCGCGATGATGGCTCGGTAAGCGGGGTTATTGTAGGCGAAGCTGGCATTACCAGTGATGGGGAGAGGGGACCAAATTACGAACCCGGCATGATCCTGTCTGGTAAATATGTTTTGATCGGTGAAGGTGTGCGTGGGTCACTTGCCAAGCAACTGATTACTAAATTCAACCTTGATGAAAGTAGTGAACCACAAAAATATGGCATTGGCATCAAGGAATTGTGGAAGGTTAAGCCAGAGCATTTTCGAAAAGGCCATGTCCAGCACACATTCGGTTGGCCATTGAAAAATGATACCGGTGGCGGGTCATTTATGTATCACTTTGGTGATTATGAAGTGGCGATCGGTTTTGTGGTTCATCTAAATTATAAAAATCCTTATCTCTCTCCATATCAGGAATTTCAAAAATTCAAAACACACCCGGAGATTTCCAAAATTCTCGAGGGCGGCGATCGGGTTGCTTATGGTGCGCGAGCAATTACGGAAGGTGGATTTCAGTCGGTTCCCAAATTGACTTTTCCCGGCGGGGCATTGATCGGGTGTTCAGCAGGTTTTGTGAATGTACCTAGAATTAAAGGTAACCATAACGCAATGCTGACTGGTATGATGGCCGCAGAAGCGGCTTTTGACGCGCTTGGTAACGGTCGTTCAGGTGATGAGCTTACGGCTTATACTGAACAGTATGAAAAATCATCCGTGTATGATGAATTGCGAAAAGTGCGTAATATTAAACCATTATGGTCAAAGCTTGGTACTTGGGCAGCATTGCCATTAATGGGGGCGGAGCTTTGGATCACGACGGTCTTGGGTGGGTCGTCTGTATTCGGTACCCTAGGGCACGGTAAAACGGATGCTGCGGCAACTGAATCTGCTTCAAAACATAAACCTATTGATTATCCAAAACCGGACGGCGTGATCACTTTTGATCGACTAACCAATGTATCTTTTTCCGCGACTAATCATGCGGAAGATCAACCATCCCATTTGCAATTAAAGGATGCGTCCGTTCCGATTTCTGTGAATTTGCCGGAATTTGCCGAACCGGCACAGCGTTATTGTCCTGCTGGTGTTTACGAAGTGTTAACCGATGATGATGGATCAAATCCGCGGTTTCAGATTAATGCTCAAAACTGTGTTCATTGTAAAACTTGCGATATTAAAGACCCGTCGCAAAATATATCATGGTGTGTGCCGGAAGGTGGTGGTGGCCCTAACTACCCGAATATGTGAGTATAGACCCAATACCTAGTCAATGTTGGATATGTTTGGGTATACAGAGACGGTAAGGAGATAGGTGCGCGTGACAAGAATTCGATTTGCAAAAGGCTTAAGCTTTGGGCTAGCCGTGATTCTCGTGATTGGCCTTGCGGGATGCATTAGCTATAACGACCCTGAAACCACATTCACTGGGGAATATCTAGCAGGGCGTCTAGCAGCTCGCACTCATGATCACCGAACTGCAGCGGATCAATTTGGTAAAGTGCATGCAGAGGTTCCGGGGTCCGTTGAGTTGCGTAAAGAAACATTTATGTTCAGCTTACTGACTGGTGATGTGGATCGTGCTGCCGAAATTGCCACTCATTTGTCACGATTTGCCACTCAGGACACGGACCCGCTGATTCCCTTGACTTTGGCAGTGGATGATATGCGCCATAATAGATATGCATCTGCTCGGGCAGAGTTGAGTAAATTAAAGGATGGGGCAGTTTACGAGTCCGGTGCTTTTTTGTTGAGGGCTTGGGCCATAGCTGGTGATCGTGGACCAGAAGCAGGTCTTGATCATTTGAAAAACCCACCTGCGAAACTTTTCACCGGATTTAATCCGCTGCATCAGGCCTTTTTAGCTGAAAAATCTGGAAACCTGGATGAAGCGCGAGCCGGTTACCAATTGGCATTTGTAACGCTAGGGGGTTCGGTAGGTCAACGAGCTTTCACTGCCTTTTTAGAACGGCAGAATGATCAACCTGCTATTCGTGAAGCAAATAAATTGTTGATGAGGAGACAGGGTGCGTCGCGGCGTTTAGGACAAAAAAACCTCGAACGATTTGAATCAGGCCGCGTGTCTACTGAATTCCAAAGCCTGACTTCAGCTGAAGGAGGAGCAATCGCTCTCCATACTTTGGGTACAGCAATTACTGAACAAATTTACAAACAACGCGATGCAGCTTCAGAAGCGGGATTTTCTTTACGTGAACCAGATCTAAATCAACCACTGGCATTTATACAGCTTGCGCTTGCTCTTGATCCTGATTTGCCTGAAGCAAACCGGTTTCTTGGTTCTTTGAACAATATTTATGGTCAACATAATGCGGCTATTGAAGCACTCTCGCGCGTGCGGCCCTCGTCACCTTTTTATGAGCAATCTCAAATTGAGATATCTGGGGCTTTGGTAGCGCAAGATAAAGATGTAGCTGCTGTATCACTTTTAAATCGCTTGATAAAAAATGATGCTGACGCTGATGAGGCGCGGCTTGTGTTGTCAGCTATTCATGTTCGTAATGAACGATATGAAGAAGCTGTAAATGTTTTAGGCCCAGCAATTTCTTCATTGCCTGATACTCCGCAAATCGATAGCTGGAGGTTCTTTATTGCTAGAGCTGATGCACTTTTACAGGTTGATCGTTGGGAAGAAGCTGAAGTGGATTTAAAGCGTGCCGTTGAGATAGCACCTGAAGAACCAGGTGCTCTGAACTATCTGGGATATTCCTGGGCTGAGCGTGGGGTCAATCTCACAGAAGCTTTTGAGTTGTTGGAGAAAGCACGCGAAAAAAATCCACGCTCTGGGGCAATTACAGACAGTGTAGGCTGGGCGCATTATCAATTAGGCCAGTATGACAAAGCCGTCCTTGATCTTGAAAAGGCTGTATCACTAGTGCCAGATGATCCGACTATTACGGACCATCTTGGGGATGTTTATTGGAAGCTTGGCCGTAAAATTGAGGCGCGATATGAATGGCGACGTGCACTTGACCTTGAACCACCCTCGAAATTGAAGGCTGTGTTGAAGACTAAGCTGGAAACAGGATTGCAAGATGTGATCGAACAAGATGCTAATGAAGAAAGTATCAATGAAAAGGATCAGCCTTTAATCGAAAAAGGGCCAGTGTTTTAAAGTTATGATTGCAGAGGTTGCACCAGCGAAGATCAATCTTTATCTGCATGTTGGTGGCGTGCGTGATGATAGGTTGCATGAACTTGCGAGCTTATTTGTTTTCACCACTGACGGTGACGAAATCACCGCGAGTATTGCCGATCAATTGAGCCTTAACATCACGGGTCCATTCGCACACGCGTTATCAGAATTTCCTGTTACTGATAATCTGGTATTTCAAGCGGCGCAAAACTTGAAGCAATTGGTTGGAGTTAATAAAGGCGCGGCATTGAAACTAAACAAAAACCTGCCTGTGGCTGCGGGGATTGGTGGCGGATCGGCAGATGCGGCGGCGGCGTTACGAGCGCTGATAAAGCTTTGGGATATTGATATCTCCGGGGAAGAATTGACCAAATTGGCATTTAGTCTTGGGGCAGATGTTCCTGCTTGCCTTTCAAAAAACCCAGTTTTTGTTAGTGGGGCGGGGGAGAGTATTGAAACTGCTCATTGCGTTCCACCATTATGGGTTTGTTTGATTAATCCAAGAGTTGAGACGCCCACAGGGCCAATTTTCCAGGCATTTGATGTAGATAATCCTACGCCCGCAGTGCCAGTGCAGATGGATGTCAGCATAGAGGAAAACGTCACTGCATTTTTCGAAGCTCTTCAAGCTACCAGCAATGATCTTGAAGCGGCTGCGGCAAAGTTCCTTCCGGCTATCAATGATGTGACTGCTTATCTAAGGTCACAAAAAGGGTGTTTGTTAGCAAGGATGTCAGGCAGTGGTGCAACTTGCTTTGGGTTATTTGAGAATCGGGAACAGGCTGCTGCTGCTGCGACAAACGCGCTTGAGACAGGTTGGTGGGCGTTGGCAACAAATATTGCTTAAGTAGTAAAGCCTCTCCAAATGGTTTACCCGACTTTTACGGTTTTTACATGCTCAGACACTTCAAGGTTTTACATGTTTCGTGGGTCGGGGTGGCCCTGTCGGGTTGCGATGTTATAGGCACAATGCCTGCTCAAATCGGTAGAGCATAATCCGCGTAATCGTCTATTGGTCTACCGGCCCTTACTGTGACGGATGCCTCTTCGACTGGATTTGCTTCGTAAAAGTGGAGCGCGCGAGCAATAAGCCATCCAGACGGGAGACTGTAAGACTACATCAAGCCCAGCTTCTGACTTTAGTCTCTGCACGCGCTTGGGCCATGCGATCCCCTTCGCGCCACTGTAAGATAGGAGTTACAGTAGGCTTGCCATCTAGAATATAATCTATGTGCGCCATAGCAAGATATCGAGAATTGCGTTGATCTCTTTGCGGTTATGGCTGCCTCGTGTGTGTTTACGCTTAACTCTTGTGCGTTCGATTATCGTTAGCTGGTTATTTGTTATCTGTCTGTCTTTGATAAGTCACGTTGAATGCTAGCAATTTTGAGTTTGTCATGCCATTGTTGGCAAAATCATGCCTCTGTTTCTTCTCTGTGGGTCAGGGGCAGTCACTTGAGAGAACGGATGTCATAATGGCTGCCGGCTGGCCCCTCTTTTTCATTTTTCTGGTGGTATTTTCAGCAGTATTTATTGCTTCGAGTATTTTTGCGCGTGCGGTTTTGCTTGCTGATAAACCCAATGGCCGCTCCAGCCACCTACTGCCAGTGTCACGTGCAGGCGGTATTGCTATATTGTTTGGCTGGTGTCTGGGATTATTACTCTCTACCTGGTTACTCAAGGATGTTTCGTTGAGTATCCATGTATTTTCATTAGTGGTATTGGCTGTCTGCCTTGGGTTGCTTGATGATATTTTCCAGTTACGCCCGTTGGTCAAATTCATCGGACAGTTCTTGCTTGCGGTTAGTTTTGTTTCCTTAGCCGGGGCTATTCAGATTGTACCAATTCCGCTTTTCGGAGAGGGCGATATCGGTGGGCTTTTGGCTACTCCGCTGAGTGTCTTTTGGATTCTAGGTATGATGAATGCCTATAATTTTATGGATGGTGCAAACGGATTGGCTGCTGGAGTTGGTTCACTCGTTCTAATGATAATTGCCATTTTTGCTGGTGTTTCTGGTGAACTCTCTCTCACGGTAGCGGCGTTTAGTTTGGCAGTCGCGTTGGCTGCATTTCTACCCCACAATTTATTGCGGGGGAAAATTTTCATGGGGGATAGTGGATCGCAAGGTGTTAGTTTTGCGATCGCAGCGTTTGCAATTCTTCTGTCTCGTGGTGGGGAAGCTCCGATAATATCAGCGCTTCTGGTCCCGGTTTTGATGTTGCCCTTTATTGCTGATGTTGCTTTTACACTTGCCCATCGGTTACATCGTCGTCAAAATTTGGCTCAAGCACATCGTGAGCATGTCTATCAATTACTAATGCGTCAGGGACTATCTCATGGTGATGTGTGTGGCATTTATGTTGGAGCCACTGCATTGTGCGCCGTGGCTGGTATTTTGATGCTTAAAATATCTTCTGGCTGGCAATGGCTAGTGCCAGTCTTCTTGCTAATTCTCTTGGGCTGGGCCGGTATGATTGTCTTTCGTCGTGCTAACAAGGCAGGGTTTTTGCCAATGAGACAAAGCCAGGATATTTCAGAATCTGATGTGAACAGTGAAAGCCGCAAAGAAGTTACACAGGCTGCTGAGTAACTTCGCTTTTAATAAGTTTACTGCTTTGCAGCAGCAACAGAACGCATCACGGCATCAGCATTAAAACCACTAATCACATCCAGATATTCGCCATCTAGCGAAGCAACGATAAAGGCTGGTGTGCCATTAACACCCATTTCCTGTGCGATACGAATTGTATCGCGAATTGCTACGCCAACTTCTGCTGATTGCATATCAGCCTCGAGTGCCTTTACATCAAGTTTTTGCGTTTTAGCGATGTCTAAAATTCTTGCTTTCGTGAGGACGCCATTTGCATTCATAAGTGCAAAGTGGAGATCAATATATTTACCCTGGTTACGAGCCGCGAGAGCTGCCTCAGCTGCAATTTCTGACTCTTCACGTAGAATAGGGAATTCTCTGAAGGCAACCAGAACCTCTTCATCTGTCCGTGCAAGATCTCGCACTAATCCGGAGGCACGTTTGCAATGGCCGCAATGATAATCAAATAACTCAATAACCGCGACTTTTGCTTTGTTGTTATCAGCAACACTCACATAACCATTCTTGTCATCAAGCAGGGCCGTAAGGTTGGCTGAAGCGCCGGCTCTTGCTTGAGCTTCTTCCGCAAGTTGTTCTCTGTTTTGATGAACATTAATGGCTTCCATTAATATCTGTGGGTTGTCGACTAGAGTTGCGCGGACGATCTCGCGAATATCTTGTATTTGTTCGTCGGAGAAACCGGTATCGAGCTGGATTGGTGACGGGTCTATAAATTGAGGAGCGCGTGACGCAGAGAGAGGTGCTTGCCTTCCTGAATCAGTGTCTACACTATCCTGAACCGCAATATTTCGTGCATTCCCAAAACTCATAGCGAGAAGGCCCAGGGTAAAAGCGCCTGCTAGGGCTGTAATACTGGCTAGGGTTTTATTCATGGTAGTAACCTTTCAGTCCTCATCATCTTACACTTTATTTCATCTTGCAGTGTATTTCCGGAGAAATTGCTAAATTATATAAGCTATCATACTTATTATAGAGGTATTATGGGAATACCAAAACTCGATATAATATTAAATTGCCGTGGTTTATTGTAATCCAGTGAGCTGTGAAGGTGCTTCGGGCAGCTCATCTGGTTCTGGTATTTTCCCATCTTTGGGGAGGCGTATTTCATCCGGTTCATTATCTGGCGTCTCGCCCTTGGGTGTTTCGGTATCTGGCGTTGGTTCTGGGCGAGATTTTTTCCCACTGCGCTGTCCACGACGGGCGCCTTCATTAGTTACAGCA
>CAZGVP010000036.1:0-14087 GCA_964529135.1 uncultured Caulobacterales bacterium
GATCCCGCTGGTGTCTTGCGGCACCCGAAAGCGGGTTTCCATTTCGCCCAATTTTTTCAATTTACCAGCCTGCTCGTCCAGTTTGTTTAAGGTGTGGTCTTTATCGTCCACTTTAACACCCTGGAGAGTTTTCAGAGAGGCGGTCATGGTGGTCACTGTTTCAATGTCTCGGCGTGCCGCGATTAGCGCACGCATGCCTTCATTTGCTCGTTTTTGCAGGCCCATCACGAACATTTTCGCTTCGATATTGCGACGCTGATCATCCGCAGACCAGGTTGCGCGTGGGTCAGGCAGGACTTTGACTTTACGGCTGGATTCCTCACCATCAAACTCTATCTTAATGGTATAGGTGCCAGGGGCGACCTCCATGCCATCAGGTAGCGAATTGCCTTCTTCCGGGTCGGGAGTGACCGGCAAAAGACCATCGCGGCGCATATTCCATACAATGCGATTGATACCCTGATGGATAGGCTGGCTGAATTTCCTGATGGCAATATTATTGTTGTCTGTGATCGTGATATTTGCATCCGTAGGAGAAGGTGTCTTGTCTTCGCTATCGTCAATAGTATCATCTGCGGCTACACGCTGTTCGATTTTACGGGCGCGATCTTTATCAGCATCCGGGTGGGGTAGATCGTCACCACTCGCCATCAATGTTACCATCACGCCATAAGGTTCGTTGTCGGCGCGAAATTCACCATTGCCCGGAAAGCGCGTTGAGGCTGATTGACGGGCAACATACTGCTGACCGTCTGTGGTGCCCAATATTGTAAGGCGTTTGCGAAAATCGGCCGCTGACAGACCGCGAAGTGCACTGTAATCGTCAATTACAAATGCAGCACGGCCATGAGTTGCAACCACGAGATCGCTCTCACGTGCCTGGATCGCAAGATCTGAGACAGCTACTGTGGGCACGCCTTGCGTCCATTTTATCCAGCTGCGTCCACCGTTCATGGTCACATGAAGTCCAAACTCAGTTCCTAGAAACACAAGATTTGAATCAACAGGGTCTTGCTTTATGGATAAAGAATAACCGCGTACATCAGGCGTTACTATAGACCGCCATGTCTGGCCGTAATTGGAAACTTTATAGGCATAGGTTTTCATATTGCCGCGACGGTGATCATCGATAGTGATATGAGCAGTGCCTGCGTCATGGGGGGAGGGGTCAATCATAGTGACCCAGCCGCCTTTGGGAGCGCCACTTGCGCGTGCTTCTACACTGCGCCAGGTGGTTCCGCCATCGCGTGTTACATGTACACGGCCATCATCTGTCCCTACCCAGATTACATCTTTTTTCAAAGGGCTGGGTGCGACCATGGTTATGGTTGTGTAATTTTCCGCTGCTGTTACATCCGGTGTTAAGCCACCTGATTCTTTGAAGGTCTGTAAATCCGGATTGTTTGTGGTTAGATCGCCACTGATGATTTCCCAGGATAAGCCTTTGTCGGTAGATTTATGTAAGAACTGGCTACCTAAATAAAGTGTGTCTGTATTAAATGGGTCAATCGCAAAACCAGCATTCCAGTTGAAACGTAGTTCTGTTTCCGGATCGTCGGAAGCTGGTTGTAACAGCCGCACTTCGCCGGTATTTAAATCCCAGCCATAAAGAGTGCCGCCTTGACTTTGGGAATACCCTTTTGAGGAATCTTCTGGGTCGGGAACAGTTTCGAATCCATCACCGAAGGAAACTTCCTGCCAATGAAAGTTTCGTATACCGCCATTTTCCCAAACTTCTGATGGCCCGCGCCAAGAGCCGTTATCTTGCAATCCGCCATAAATATTATAGGGGTAATCATTGTCTACAGCGATATGGTAGAACTGGGCTAGTGGCAGGTTGCGCACAAAACGCCAAGTTTCACCCTTGTCCTGGGTAATGGCGATGCCGCCATCATTTCCATCAATCATATGACTTGGATTATGGGGATTAATCCACCAGGCATGGGTATCGATATGGACTGTGTTTGACGTGGCGCAACAATTAATAGCTTCGATAAAATCAAAAGTCTTACCACCATCGATTGATAGTTTCACGCGGCTTCCAACGCGATAGACCCGATTAGGATCTTTTGGATCCACTGAGATGTCGCCATAATAAAACGGTCGATCATTTATATCAGTATCTTGATTGACCAATGACCAACTTATCCCGCCATCATCGGAGCGTGCCAATGCATTTTTTTCCGCTTCAATAAGTGCATAAATACGGTCAGGGTTTGCGGAAGATATTGCAAAAGCAGATCGCCCTAATTCACCAGCAGGCAGTCCATCTTCTTCAGTTATTTGTGTCCAGTTTTTACCGCCATTGTGGGAAACATATACGCCAGATCCTGCGCCCCCTGATTTAAAAAAATACGGCCAGCGTCTAAACTGCCACATGCCGGCGAACAATTTTTCGGGATTGCCCGGCACCATTTGTATATCTGTAGCGCCAGTGTTTTGATTAATGTACAGAACTTTATTCCATGTGGCACCGCCATCGATGGTCTTGTAAAGCCCGCGTTCGGGGTTTTCACTCCATAATTGGCCAAGGGCAGCCACATAAGCGATCTCTGGATTATCGGGATGGAGTGCTATTCGGTGGATACGCTCGGTTTTTTCCAGGCCCATATAGGTGAAAGTCTTACCGCCATCGATAGATTTATAAATGCCGCCGCCAACGGAAGTGGAATTTCTGACGTTACCTTCGCCAGTGCCCACCCAGATAATATCAGGGTTTTTCTGGTTGATCGCGACCGCTCCAATAGAAGCCACAGCCTGATCATCAAACACCGGTTCCCAGTTCAAACCGCCATTATGAGACATCCACAAACCACCAGTGGAAGCCCCCACAACAATTATATTTGGATCATCAGCAACTGCATCTACTGCTGCAATCCGGCCACTCATGCCTGCTGGACCAACAAGTCGCGCTTTCATGCCTGCAAATAAATCACTGTCTATGGTTTGTGCAACTATCGGTGCAGAGAACGGCAATGTAATTGATGCGACTATCATGGCGACAAGGCAGTGAATAATGCTGCGCTTTAATTGATTTTGCGATTTCATGAGTATCCTCAATTGGCGGTGAAACTATTTTGGATGACTATGCCCGAAAACGCTGGATGGCGGTACTGGTTTTGCAAAAACAAAATCGCGTTTTTTATGCAAACTATGGTTTTTAAAACCATGGGAAATGCTCTGCGCCAAACATTCGCGTTATTGGGGTGAGATTTGCTATTGTGAAATAAACCTGATTCATCAGTAAGTAACCGAGTCTAATAATTATGACCTGGTTGGTTGGAGAGTAAAAAGCCTGCACGAATTTTGAGGAGATCATGCAGGCTTAAAAGGTTAGTATCAATTTTGATATGAGTTCAAATGTACTGATTATTCAAGTTACTTATTCGGTTGCGGCGTTACTCTGAGATAGGGTTTGATCTCGGTATGTCCTTTGGGAAAGAGTTTCGCGATTTCTTCCTTGTTTGTGAGGCTTGGTACAATGATGCAATCATCTCCATCTCGCCAGTTGACCGGGGTTGCAACTTTATAGCCGTCGGTAAGTTGTAGCGAATCAATGGTACGTAAAATTTCCCTAAAGTCGCGTCCGGTTGAGGGCGGATAAGTTAGGGTCAGGCGTAGCTTTTTGTTTGGGTCGATGACGTAAACAGAACGCACAGTGATATTCGCCGCTGCATCAGGGTGAATCATGCCATAGAGATTAGAAACGCTCTTATCGCTATCAGCAAGGATCGGATACCAGATGTCAGCGTTTTGTGTTTCTTCAATGTCGTTGATCCATTTTTGATGATCATCCACCGGGTCCACTGAAAGTGCCATCACTTTGACGTTTCGTTTTTCCCATTCCGGTTTTAGTCGTGCAACTTCGCCCAGTTCCGTGGTGCATACAGGTGTAAAGTCAGCAGGGTGAGAAAATAAAACGCACCATTGATCGCCAATCCATTCGTGAAAGTTGACATCGCCTTGAGTGGATTGTTGAGTAAAATCGGGTACGCTTTGACCTAGCAATAAAGACATTGAAGTCTCCCATAAATTTGATGGCTGGATTAATAATTCAACAATCGATATGGACCCGCTGGCAGTAGATTTCAATCACTGTCAGCTGTCTAGGATAAACATTTTGTTAACGCATCACCAAAGGCCTATGGGCCTTCAACACTCAGTGATGAGGCTAATGATTGGCACTCATGTATGATGACTGCTAGTGGAGATATTTACAATCAGGCGTTATAAACCTAGAGTGACGATAACAATAATTTGATATAAACAGATAACTAAGTGGTTTACTGCAATGATTTTGTTATGGGATTGAGATCATTAATTAAAATCAAGAAAGACCGTATGCATCCTATATTAATTTTCGAATTTTATAGTCGAACTCTTGCCGTATTTATGTTATATTATCCATAAGGTGACGAAAAATTAACATCCCCCGCTTACGCTAACAGCATTCGCGCCGGTGTCTCTGTCCGTGTATCTGATTGATCAAAAATTCAGCAAGCAGAAGGCGCAAAAGATTGTATTAAGGCGACCTGGAAAGAGACTAACGGCACAAAATTTTTTGACGTGGAAATGACATGACAATGGCGACACTTTTTTATAAAGAGCCTTATCTGTTCACCAGTTACTCATCTAGTGGTAACGCGCCGTGTTTAGATTTTTCAGAGGCAGTCACTTTCGAGTCACGACTTTGGTTCAAATCACGACTTCGGGATATAAGTTTTCAATTTAAAACATTTTTTCTGTTTTTGAATGCATCCATGGTAGCCGTAAGAAGAATTAATTGGGGGGCGTTGCCAGCAAGGCATCGACCTCTTTTTTTTAGTCGGTGCACCTCAAATGGTAGAGTGAGCGTTAATGCGTAAACGATAAAGTAAGTCAGGCAAAATAGTAAGGTGAATGATAATGGCGAGTAACGGTTTCAGTGAAGACCTCGATGTATTTGATCTGTTCAGCGAAGGCTATCAACGCACGCAACATGAAGCGATGAGTTTGCGTGATTATCTACTTGCTGCGCGCGATGATCCTATGATGTATGCCTCACCTGCGGAGCGGATGATTGCTGCTATTGGTGAACCGGAAATGATCGATACTTCGAAAGATCCCCGACTCTCGCGTATTTTTTTCAATCGAACAATCCGTCAGTATAAAGCTTTTAAAGGTTTTTACGGGATGGAAGATACGATAGAGCGTATCGTTGCTTATTTTCGTCACGCCGCGCAAGGGTTGGAAGAAAAGCGTCAAGTACTTTATTTGCTTGGTCCTGTGGGGGGTGGAAAATCTTCGCTTGCTGAGCGCCTGAAGGATTTGATGGAGGTTCATCCGATTTATGTACTGAAAGCTGGTGATGAAGTTTCTCCAGTTTTTGAAAGCCCGCTTGGGCTTTTTCAAACCGAGGATTTAAAAAACCTTCTGGAAGAAAAATACGGCATTGAGCAGCGACGTCTGAATGATTTGATGAGCCCATGGGCCGTAAAACGCCTTGATGAATATGGCGGTGATATTTCAAAATTTGAAGTGGTTAAATTGTTTCCATCAAAGTTGCGCCAAATTGCTATTTCAAAAACAGAGCCCGGAGACGAAAACAATCAGGATATTTCCGCCCTTGTGGGTAAGGTGGATATTCGCAAGCTGGAACATTTCAGCCAGGATGATACTGACGCCTATTCCTATTCCGGTGGTTTATGTATGTCGAACCAGGGTATGCTGGAATTTGTGGAAATGTTTAAAGCGCCAATTAAAGTGTTGCACCCTTTGCTCACGGCAACGCAGGAAAGCAACTATGTGGGTACGGAAAGCCTTGGCCCGATTCCATTTTCCGGCACAATTTTGGCGCACTCCAATGAGAGCGAATGGAAAGTTTTCCGCAATAATAAAAACAATGAAGCGTTTCTCGACCGGATATGCGTCATCAAGGTTCCATATTGTTTGCGGGCAACGGAAGAAGAAAAAATTTACGAAAAATTGCTGGCCCACTCAGAATTGAAAAGTGCCTCTTGCGCGCCTGAAACTCTTGATATGTTAGCGCGGTTTTCTGTGTTGACCCGGCTGAGAGATCATGAAAATTCAAACCTCTATTCCAAATTGCGGGTCTATGACGGAGACAAATTGAAAGATACGGACCCAAAAGCAAAGAGCCATCAGGAATATCGCGATGCGGCTGGTATTGATGAAGGTATGGATGGGATCTCCACGCGTTTTGCTTATAAGGTTTTATCATCAACATTCAATTTTGATACGGATGAAGTTGCCGCTGATCCAGTGCATTTGATGTATGTCCTGGAAAACTCGATCAAACGCGAACAATTTGCGGAAGAAACCGAGAAAAAATATCTCGATTTTATCAAGTCGGAACTCTCTGGTCGATATGCTGAATTTATAGGTAAGGAAATTCAAAAAGCTTATCTCGAAAGCTATGGTGAGTATGGTCAAAACCTGTTTGATCGTTATATCGCTTATGCGGATGCGTGGATAGAAGATCAGGACTTTAAAGATGCCGACACAGGCCAATTGCTTGATCGTGCGACCCTTGACGCGGAACTTTCCAAAATTGAAAAACCTGCAGGTATCGCAAACCCGAAAGACTTCCGTAATGAAGTGGTGAAATTTACCCTGCGGGCGCGTGCTAATAATGAAGGCGCTAACCCGAAATGGACAAGTTACGAGAAACTACGCAATGTGATCGAAAAACGCATGTTCTCGCAAGTGGAAGATTTACTGCCGGTAATATCGTTTGATTCCAAGAAAGATAGCGACACCGAAGCAAAACATGAAACTTTTGTTTCACGCATGGTTGATCGTGGGTACACAAAACGTCAGGTACGCCGTTTGGTGGAATGGTATATGCGCGTTAATAAGGCAGGGTGATTTTGAGGTGGGCCTCCAGGTCACGAATATTTCGAACTAAAATTGGATATATTTATTGTCCTTCGGAAAGTAAGCTCTAACCCCATGACCCAATTCCACTTCATAGATCGACGCAAGAATCCGCAAGGGAAATCGCTGGGCAATCGCCAGCGTTTTCTTAAGCGCGCCAAAGCGCAAATTAAAGAAGCGGTCAACAAGTCTATCCGTGAACGGTCGGTCTCTGATCTCGATAAAGGTGAGAAAATCACCATCCCGTCGAAATCTACGGCTGAACCAAAATTACGCCATAACCCTGAAACCGGTCAGCGTCAGGGCATTCACCCTGGCAATAAGGAGTTTGACGAAGGCGATCGCATCAAAAAACCGCCAAAAGGCCAAGGTGAAGGCCAGGGCAAGGATGCCAGCGATAGCGGTGAGAGCGAAGATGGATTTCAGTTTACGCTCACGCAGGAAGAATTTCTTGATATCTTCTTTGAGAATCTGGAATTGCCTAACCTCGTCAAACGCTCTTTGAAAGAAATAAAAGCTACGGCCTTCAAACGTGCAGGGGTTACCAATTCTGGTTCGCCCACCAATATGAATCTAATCCGGACCATGCGCAATGCCCATGGTCGTCGGTTGGCGTTGGGGCGCCCATCCACAAAAGAAATGAATGAGTTGAAGGAACGCTTGTTTGCGTTGGAACGTATTTCACAACCAGATGCAAAAGAAATCGCGGAGAAAAAAGCGCTTCTGATCAAGCTGGAGGAGATGGAAGCCAAGCGCCGTTGGGCACCGTTCATTGACCCTATTGATGTGCGCTTTAATGCGTTTGAGCCAACACCAGTAGAGACAACGGCAGCAGTAATGTTTTGTCTGATGGATGTTTCTGGCTCTATGGGCGAGCGCGAAAAAGATCTCGCCAAGCGGTTTTATATGTTGCTCTATTTGTTTTTGAAGCGCCGCTATGAACGCCTTGAAGTAGTGTTTATTCGCCATACCCATCATGCGGAAGAAGTGGGTGAGCAAGAATTTTTCTATTCGCGCCAATCCGGTGGTACTGTGGTATCTACAGCGCTGGGAGAAATGTTAAAAATTCAAAAAGAACGCTTCCCTGCACAAGATTGGAACATCTATGTAGCGCAAGCCTCAGATGGGTACACGCAATCGGGTGATGCACAACGCTGTGTTGAGATGCTCCATAAGGATGTGATGCCAATTTCTCAGTATTACGCCTATATTGAAATTCTTGATGAGCGCGAATTACAAGTCTTTGCCGATAGTGATTCCGGCGCGGAACTCTGGCGTGCATACCGAGAGCTAGCGCCCGCCTGGGACCATTTCGCCCAAACCCGCATTGCCAAACCACAAGATATATTCCCGGTATTTCGTGAGTTATTTGCACGAGACAAGGAGATAGGGTGATTATTCAGTCAGTCAACAATTCTGATATTTTACTCTATTCAGACTCTGAATGGACATTCGACACGTTAAAAACTGCGTTTGATGCTATAGAAGACATTGCCCTCAATGATCTAGGGCTTGATGTCTATCCCAATCAAATCGAAATTATTACGTCAGAGCAGATGCTCGATGCTTATTCCTCTCATGGTATGCCATTAATGTATCAACATTGGTCATACGGAAAACATTTCTCCCGTGATCAAATGATGTATCAAAAGGGGTATACTGGTCTTGCTTATGAGATTGTGATCAACTCAAACCCTTGTATTGCTTATCTCATGGAAGAAAATGCCATGACGATGCAGGCGCTGGTGATGGCGCATGCTTGTTTTGGTCATAATCATTTTTTCAAAAATAATTACCTGTTCCGTCAGTGGACGGATGCCGATGGTATTCTCTCTTATCTCGATTTTGCCAAAAAATATATTGCCAAATGCGAAGATGAATATGGTTTGGAGCAGGTTGAAAAAATTCTCGACAGTGCGCATGCCTTAATGGATCAAGGTGTGTTTCGTTATAAACGCCCGGCCCGGCTTTCTGATGAAGATTTGATGCAAAAAATGTTGGCGCGTGCAGAGCATGAGCGCGAAAACTTCAATGATATCTGGCGCACCTTGCCCAATGTGGAAGAAGGTGAAATCGAGGCTGAAGGACGTCAGGCTGAAGTGCGCAATATCCAACTGCCTGAAGAAAATCTTCTTTATTTTATTGAAAAAGCAAGCCCGGTTCTAAAACCCTGGCAGCGTGAGTTAGTGCGCATCGTGCGCAACATGTCACAATATTTCTATCCGCAAAAACAAACCAAGGTGATGAATGAAGGGTGTGCAACTTTCACGCATCATTATATTATGAATGAGCTTTATAATCGTGGCCAGATTTCTGAAGGCTCAATTATGGAGTTCCTGCACTCTCATTCATCGGTGGTCTTTCAGCCTGATTTTGATGATCAACGCTATTCCGGCATTAACCCCTATGCGCTCGGTTTTGCGATGATGGAAGATATCAAGCGGATCTGCGAAAATCCAAAGCAGGAAGATTATGAATGGTTTCCGAATATGGCAGGTTCTGATGACTGGCGAAGCGCGCTAAAGGAAGCATGGGCAAACTATCGCGATGAAAGTTTTATTCTGCAATATTTATCGCCAACAGTGATGCGTCAGTTTCGAATGTTTGCCATTGCCGATGATGCAAAAGAAAATCACATGGAAATTGCAGCAATCCATAATGATCGCGGGTTTAAGCGTGTGCGCGAGACATTAGCGACTATGTATGATTTGGGTATGCATGAGCCCAATATTCAGGTTGTGGGCGCTGATCTGGCGAATGACCGTACCCTTAAACTACAGCATACGGTTTATAGAGGGCGACGGCTTGATCCAAAAGCTAAAGCTGAAGTGATGGAACATATCAAACGGCTCTGGGGCCACAAGGTGCGATTAGAAGAAGTGGATGCGTAATAGGTTGAGGGCAGCTGTCATTTTCTCTTTTCCAGATACTTTCATATCGTTACATGGATAGTGTGGCCACAAAGCGAGCTTTCCATGACCCGTCAACCATCTGAACGACATATCGAACTTTTGAATAGTTATATGAGTGGAACATCCATCTTCAAAGGTTGGGCGCAAGAGAAATTGGGTGATATTAGCATTGAGGAATGGAGTTGGGGATCGGCTTTCATGGCCTGGGATATTGATGACCGGTTTATCATGCCTGATGGGGTTATGTTTGGTGGTCACATCGCAGCGGTGGCAGATCATATTGTGGCGTTAGGAGCGATGACAGTGTTGACGGATGTCAAAGAGCGGTTTCGTACATCACGATTGGAAACAAATTTCTTTCGCCCTTTGACCAAATGCAAGGCCGATATTGTTGTGACGGTAACAAATGCATCAAAACGTTTAATCCATGTGGAAGCTAATATTTTTAATGGCGACGAAAAACTCGCCGTCCGTATTCATGCGGTGCAGGTCAGGCGGATGACTGGATAATTATGGTTTTACCAACTGTGTAAATGAAAAAACCAGCATCACCAGCCAGCTAATCGTAATTGAAAACTGTAGCAGGAACCCATATTTTTCTGCATCGCTGAATGTAATCAAAATTGTTGCTGCTGATAGCGCAGCTAAAATGCCTGTTACCCGCCAAAGAGGGGATGATTGTTGCGCTATAAAAACGCCTGCCCCGATTGCTGTGACCATTATAGCAAAGAATTTTATCCACACTGGGTATGGTAAGAACTGAATGTTGTGAGCGACTTCAAGGTTTTTAGTAAGTCCGAGTAAGATAAAATTTTCGACCGCATCGGCGATGCCACTAACAAGGCCGAGTGCACTAAGGCCCAGAAGCATTTTTTGTCGGCTGGCGCTATAGGCCCCAAGAAAAAAAGTAGCGATAAACCCGCTATAGATCACCATAAATGGAAAGTCCCAAAGGTTGCCAGTATTCATAGCGGCAATTCTGACTTCGCGTGCAGGGGTATCAGTTGGTCCGAATACATTGATTAAGTCTTGCGAGGTGCGAGCCATTTCGAAGGCAAAAACTGGTGACCCGTAGCCAGAGGCTATATTATGAGCGTGTGACGGGAAAAACCCGATGATGATATTCCCGATAACGAGCAATAATAACCCGAAAAAACAGGCAGCTATCCAGTTCTTATTGAGTTTCATCTATTTTCCCTCCAAATTGTCAAGCAAGCTAAAGTCGAAATTCGTTTATAAGGTATAGTATTATGGCCCAGCAGAGCGCATGCTTATACCTGTTTTGTGGGAAAATTGCTTCTGGAAAATCCACTTTGGCGCGTAAGCTTGCTGTTGATCATGACGCAATTTTAATTGGTGAGGATGAGTGGTTGTCTACCCTTTATCCCGACATGATTAACAGCATTGATGAGTTTCAACGCTATTCTGGAAACTTGGAAACAGTGTTGAGCCATCATATTCGAGAATTGTTGAAGGTGGGTACTAATATTGTGTTGGATTTTCATGCTAACACGCTTAAGCGCCGCGACTGGATGAGTGAGATGCTTGATGGGTTCGAGGTGCGTCATGAAATGCATGTGCTTGAAGTCTCTGATGAAATATGTAGAGCAAGGTTACGCGCGCGCAATGTTGAAGGTACCCATGCATACGAAGCGAGTGATGAGGTGTTTGATCAATTTACGAAATATTTTCATCCACCTCAGCCTTCAGAAGAGTGGTTTATCATTCGACACGAAAATTTTGATGGTGACAATTTTGACAATCAGTAATGCTCTTGAAAATATTTCCTTATGAAAATGAACCGCCTGATAAGAGATATTCATCATTGGGGGGCGATTATCGTTGCCCTGCCGATCGTGATTATGATCGGTGCGGGTGTCTTTTTAATGTTGAAGAAGCAATTTGACTGGATACAACCACCTAGTCAACGTGGTGCAGGATTGGAAATTACAGGAGACGGATTATTCAAGGCGCAACCTCTGGATGTTTTGTTTTCTGCGGCCCGCTCTGCACGTCCCGAGAGTTTTGAAAATTGGGATGAACTCGAGCGGGTGGATATTAAACCAGGCCGGGACATTGTTAAATTTGTCAGTGCTGACCGTTGGGAAGTGCAAGTGGATATAGTGACCGCAGAAGTGCTGCAAGTTTCCTATCGTCGCTCTGATTTAATTGAAAGTATTCATGATGGCAGCTTTTTTGCTGGCTGGACAAAACTGTGGCTGTTCTTGCCTGCTGGATTGGTATTATTTGTCCTGTGGTTGACTGGTCTCTATATGTTTTTTCTACCCTATTACAAAAAATGGCAGAAACGTCAAAAGTCTTAAAACCAGTAAGGTTTTATTTTTGCAAAATACATGCACCATTCTACTCCTCATTTATGTATCCGTTTGAGAAGCCTATGGAGCGGTCTATCGTTCAGTAAGTTTGAACTCGATCCGCCGGTTTTGTGCAAGAGATGCAGAGCCAAGGCCGCTAACCAGTGGATATGTGGAGCCAGCACCAGTAGCAAGCAAGCGTTTGGCAGGAACCCCTTCGGATGTCAGATATTGCACAACCGAAATGGCACGTTGCGCTGATAGTTCAAGATTTGAATCAAAGAACTGACGGCAATTTGGGCCGAGACGTGCAGCGTCTGCGTGTCCGTCAACTCTTAAAACCCATTGAAGATCAGTAGGAAGATCGCTTTGGATTTCTGTTAGCGCGTTGGCAAGTTTTGTGAGTTCAATTTTTCCTGCATTGCCAATAGTGGCTGAGCATGATCCAAACAGAATATCACTTTCAAAAATAAACCGGTCGCCAACGACTTTAACGTCGGCACGATCTCCTAATGCCTCGCGTAAAGCTTCAAAAAACCGTGAACGCACTTCTTGTAGTTCCAGCACTTTGCGAGAGAGGGCAGCATTAAGGCGCGTAGAGAGGTTTTCTATTTGTGACTGTTGATCAAGATCTTTGGCTTCCGCTGCATCTAGTGCTTCCTGCAGGCTTGCCAGTTGTTTGCGCAGCGCTGCAATTTGTGCATTCAATGTTGCAATCTGACTTTTTTGCTCATCCGAGAGTGCTTTTTCCGCATCCAGTTCCTCTGCGCTAGCAGCGACCGCAGCTTGTGAAGCGGCAACGACGGCGGCAAGGCCTGCCAATTCAGTGTTTTTTTCTTGAATAGTATCTTCGAGGCTAAGAATGCTGGCTTGTAAATCTGCGTTCTTCTTCTTCTCCAGGCCCAGTTCGTCATTGATTGAATTAATTTGTGCAATCAAACGGGCAAGTTCGGAATCCTTATCGGAGAGTTCCTGTTTGACGCTTTGTAATTTATCACCAAGAAAAAACTGCGCAACCACAAAGATCGACAGCACAAACATCATAACAAGCAGGAGTGTGGATAAAGCATCCACAAATCCAGGCCAAATATTGGCTTCTCCGCGATTGCGCCGACGTGCCATGGCCCGTTACTCCCCGTTACCAAGGCGTATGATAGTGCGGTTTAGCGCGCGAATTTCTTCCTTGATTTCGGTGGATTGCCCTGTGGATGATTTGATTTGCGTTTCTGTATTGGCAGCAAGCGCAGCTTCAAGGCTTTGTAATGCGGCCAACAAGTCACCATTATCTGCGTGAACATTCGCATTGCGGCGTCCACCCTTCAGGCTTGAGTTCGTTCCAGCCCCCATAACGGAAACAGATGACATGCCAGATAGCCAGTCTTCCAAGTCAGAATAGAAGCGGTTTTGTGCTTGTCCGGCTTGTAGATCGAGGAAGCCAATGATCAGTGATCCACCAAGACCAAAGAGGGAAGATGAAAACGCCGTGCCCATTCCGGAAAGTGGTTTTTCAAGATTGCGGATCAATTGGGTTACTGTGTCTTCTGCATCGACCCCGGCATTAGCGAGCCCTGAGATCGTATCGCCGACGGCATTTACAGTTTCCAAAAGCCCCCAGAATGTGCCGAGCAGGCCCAAAAAAACGAGAAGGTTTGAAATGTATCGACCCATTTCACGGCCCTCATCCATACGCGTACCAATGGAATCAAGTATTGCCCCGGCTGTTTGTGGATCAAGGCGACCTCCTGCTCGATCTACATCAAGTAGCGGTTTGACCATTGCGCCAATTAACCCCGGAGGGCGCGGTAATCGCGCTCGCGCTGGATCAGCGGTTTCCAGGAAGCTTTCCACCCAATTGACGGCGGGTGAAATTACACCTGCCTGGCGCAGGTTGTAAATAATGCCAATAAACAATACGACGAAAATCAATCCATTAAGGGCAACATTGGCATTAAAAGCCTCTATCAGCAGATTAGTTGGTTGTGGG
>CAZGVP010000037.1:0-14070 GCA_964529135.1 uncultured Caulobacterales bacterium
CAAGTTCACTTGAGGCCCAGAACACACCACCATCTGAATCGCCATCATAAAAATTAGTAACTTTGTATGCCACAAGTGTGTTTTCTTCCAGGGTCATGAAGGCATGAAGGAAGCCGATGGGGCATAATAATTGCTTATGGTTGTCAGCAGATAATTCAACGCTAACATGTTTGCCGAAGGTTAGGGATTCTTTACGCACATCCACCACGACATCAAGAATACTACCCTTTAGGACACGTACTAGTTTGTCTTGAGCGAAAGGCGGCGCTTGATAATGAAGCCCGCGTACTGTGTGTTTGCGCGTAGAAAAGCTTTCATTATCCTGAACAAATGTAAGGCCGGGAATGCTGGTGTTGAATTTTTTCTGGTTATAAGTTTCTGTAAAATACCCACGATTATCAGCAAAGACCCGCGGGGTTAGTACTTTGACATCAGGGATATCGAGTGTTTCTACGTCCATTGGGGTGATCCTATTCGTCAGCAATCTGATTGAGATAGCGGCCGTAACCACTTTTGATTAATGGTTCAGCTAAAGTGCGCAATTGAATATCGTCAATATATCCCATTCGCCAGGCAACCTCTTCTACGCAGCCAATTTTGAGGCCTTGACGTTCTTCCATGGTGTGAACGAAATTACCTGCCTGCAGCAGGGATTCATATGTGCCTGTATCCAACCAGGCAAAACCACGCCCCAACAATTTGACCGCCATTTGCTCATCATTGAGATACATCTCGTTGAGGGTAGTGATTTCTAATTCACCGCGCGGGGATGGCTTCACTGCTTTTGCGCGTTCACAAACTGTTTCGTCATAAAAATATAATCCAGTAACAGCATAGTTAGATTTCGGGTTAGTTGGTTTTTCTTCAATGCTGATTGCGCGGCCAGTATCATCGAACTCAACAACACCATAACGCTCTGGATCATGAACATGACTACCAAAAACGACTGCACCCTTATCAAGGTTAGCAGCGTCCTGCAGCATTTCTGAAAGACCATGGCCGTAGAAAATATTGTCTCCCAAAACCAGAGCACTTTTTTCGCCATTAATATGCTGTTCGCCAATGATCATTGCCTGAGCAAGCCCTTTGGGCTCTGGCTGAATGGCGTAGGTTAGGTTAATACCCCATTCATGGCCATCCCCGAGAAGGCCGCTAAAGATCGCTTGATCTTCTGGAGTTGTGATGATCAAAATATCCCGGATCCCTGCTAGCATCAGTACAGACAATGGATAATAGATCATGGGTTTGTCGTAAACTGGCAATAATTGTTTGCATGTTGCTTTGGTAATTGGATAAAGGCGCGTGCCTGAACCACCGGCGAGAATAATACCCTTCATGGCAGGTCTCCTAAAATTTATGCTTGTTTAAGTTGTGCAATCGTATGGCGCAATGCCGTACGCCAAGATGGTTGAGGAATGCCAAATGTTTCGCGGATGCGTGAGCAATCCAGGACCGACCAGGATGGGCGTGTTGCGGCCGTTGGGTATTGGTCAGTTGTGATGTCAGTAACCTGGGTGCTCATGCCCGCTTCTTCAAAGATTGCACGAGCAAAACCAGCCCAACTTGTGGGTTCGTCGCCAGCAAAATGGTATGTACCAGAACGGGTAGGGTCATTTTGAAGGGTGGTTGCGATGGAGAGCATAGCAATGCTAATGGCGCCTGCAGGGGTTGGAATACCATGTTGGTCTGCAACAACTGTCATGGTATCGCGTTCAGCACCCACACGAAGCATGGTTTTGACGAAGTTATTACCCGTTTCGGAAAAAACCCAAGATGTCCGTAAAATCGCGCGGGTGCAACCACTTTGAATAACGCTATCTTCGCCAGCAAGCTTTGTGCGTCCATAGACACCGAGCGGGCCAGTCGGGTCATTTTCCTTGTATGGTGCAGTAGCACTGCCATCAAATACAAAGTCTGTTGAAACATGAACTAAGGGAATGTTGCGGGCAAGACAGGCCTCGGCCATGTAACCGGGGGCTTTTGCATTCACAGCATAAGCTCGTTCCTGATCATTTTCGGCTTTATCGACAGCGGTATAAGCTGACGCGTTAAGAATTGCTTGAACACCATGTTGATCAATGAGATGAATAATCGGATCGGGGGTTGTCAGTTTTTCAAGGTCTAGATTATTGCGACCCGCCAAAACCAAACGGATTTGGTAATCTGGTGCAACCTTTTGTAGGGCTGTGCCCACTTGGCCATTTTTTCCGAAGACAAGCATATTCATGATGGTTTTTCCTAACCGGGGAGAGGCTCTCGAGATTACTTCTTAAGGCCGATGCGTTCATTAGAAAAACCACGTGCCCGGATAGCTTCCCACCACCAGTCATTATCAAGGTACCATTGCACGGTTTGGCGCATCCCTTCTTCGACAGTTACGGACGGGCGCCAGCCAAGCTCCTGTTCAATCTTGCTTGCATCGATTGCGTAACGCATATCATGGCCAGGGCGATCTGTAACAAAATTAATGAGATCGCGGTGCTGATGGCTTTTAGGTCTCATCTCATCCATCAAATCACAGATAGTATGAATAAGATCAATATTGCGGCGCTCGTTATGGCCACCAACATTGTAAGTTTCGCCAAGTCTGCCTTTGGCAATGATTGTTAATAGCGCGTGGGCATGATCTTCTACATATAACCAATCGCGAACGTTCTCGCCCTTGCCATAAACCGGTATTTCCTTGCCTTCGAGCGCAGCAAGAACAACTACCGGAATAAGTTTCTCAGGAAATTGGTAGGGCCCGTAATTATTGGAACAGTTACTGGTCACAACTGGTAGCTTGAAAGTTTCCCCCCAAGCGCGCACCAGAAAATCTGATGATGCCTTTGAAGCAGAATAAGGTGAATTTGGCGCATAAGCCGTCGTTTCGGTAAACAGCCCGACCTCGCCTAGCGTGCCATATACCTCATCAGTCGAGACATGTAGGAAACGAAAGTGATTGCGGGCCTCGCCATCGAGAGTTTCAAAATAGCGCCGTGCT
Organism: uncultured Caulobacterales bacterium; assembly: GCA_964529135.1. GTDB lineage: Bacteria > Pseudomonadota > Alphaproteobacteria > Caulobacterales > Parvularculaceae > CALLPQ01. Next base: position 2,984 of record CAZGVP010000037.1, read on the forward strand.
TCGGTGAGCATTTGAAATGTGCCCATAATGTTGGTTTCAACGAATTCACCGGGGCCATCGATTGAGCGATCCACATGGGATTCTGCGGCCAGATGGATCACACCATCAGGGCGGCTTTTTTCAAAAAGCGCTCGCAGGCCATCACCATCACAAATATCAGTCTGTGAAAACTCATAGCCTGGGCGCTCGTCCCAACCTTTGAGATTATCCAGATTGGCTGCATAGGTCAGCTTGTCGACATTAATAACTTCATGCCCAGTATCCAGCGCCTGCCGTACTACTGCAGAACCAATAAATCCGGCTCCGCCCGTAACGATATATTTCATTGAAATTCCTGTCCCGCGATTGATTGCGTCTTCTCGCTACCCCTAGTGATATTTCCGCCTTTTTGGCACAGCGAGGCCGGGTTCGCCACCCGTGTACAAGAAGAAATTACAATGTTTGGTCTAGACCAGGATCAATTTCAAGCAGGCGCTGACGCATTGCGTTGCCAATGGCTGTTTCGTTATATTTCTCGCGGATTGTCATTTGACCTGCCTTACCGATACGCTCTCTTGCGCGGATATCAAAGGCTAACCGTTGCATAGCAGTAACAGTGTCTTTGTGGTTAGCTTCTGCCCATTTTTGCCCTTGAGCGTAAGGGTAAGCACCATCTGGAACGTCAACCAGTTTAGCTGCAATAGGGATGGCATTTGTGATGTCCATAAAGTCAGTATTGCCAGACCAGTTGGTTGCAATCACTGGTTTTCCGATCAACATAGCTTCAGCAATGTTCAATCCGAAGCCTTCGGAACGATGGAGTGATACAAACACATCTGCTAAGTGGTGAAGGGCCAGATATTCATCCCGCTTCAGGGTCTGGTCTATGATGAATATATTTGCCGCGCCCTCAATATGAGCTTCAAGCACATCACGAACATCGCTGTGGCCCTTGCTTCCATGGACCTTAATAGCGAGAATTGGAGAATTTGGGTTATCGGGTTCGAATGCATCTTGAAATGCTCTAATTGTTGCATCAGGGTTTTTACGTTTCAGGAAAGAATTGACGTCAAATGCTGTGAGAAAAATGGTTTTCTCATCTGGCAGATTGAAATGGCGCCGGGTCAAGGCTGCCGGGCTCTCCTGTGAGACGGCATATGGAATTATGTGTACAGGTTTTTGTGTAACGTGTTTTATCCCTTCGGCCACGAATTGGCTGGGTGCCCATATTTCGTCTACGAGAGAGATAGCTGAAAATAATTCTTGAGGAAATTCAGCAAGCTCCCATACCCAATAAGCAATACGATAACTTCCATCAAACACACGAGGGTTTACCAACTCTTCAAGGTTCATGACTTGCTCTGCATTGGCATTGATCAAGCTGATTCTGAAACCGCCCTTCGGACTTGCTATTTCCGGATATGGATAGGCTTCACGTGGGTCGTTGGGATTTGCAAGTGCAGTGATGCCAAGCGGTAAGGCTTGTGTTTTAAGCGCGCGCGCAAAACCACGGGCGCCTTGACCAATACCACTCTGTGAGCGGACATATCCATAAAGTTGTATGCCTGGTTGGCGTGCTATATCAAAATTGCCCGTAGCTGGATTCATCGCGAGATTACTGTTGCGGCCAGTACTATATTGATGTGTGCGGTAGAGGGCTGTTTTTACAAAGGAGCGTACCCCTTTGGGGAGGTGCTTATAGGCAGGCCGTAAAGATGGTGCTGCATTAAGGATTTTTGCAGCGCCCTGAGCGAGTAAATTCGTTCCAGCGTTGGTACTGTTGGTAGTAGCCAATGTATTCACAAGTTCTGGTGGGAGTTGAAAAAGATTGGCACCATTCTCGTGAAACCAACGAATATAGCCTTCTCGCTCTTTGCTTATATTCAGATTAAAGGCTTTTTGTAAATCTGGACGTCGTTTCCACGCTTCTACCAAAAGAGCGTATAAAGGGTATTTTTCATGGGGTTGATCGAAAAACTCTGTTTTATAATCTCTTCGCGTAGAATTATTGAACGCGTGATTTCTTTCCTCAGAGGCATAATTTGCATAAATATATCGCATTAAAGGTGATATAGTTTCTCCAGATTCAAATTTATTATATGTATAAGGAATTTTTTCGTATGTAAGTTGGTTGTTTTTTTTCAGCGCGCCTAGATATCTGCTTAATAGTTCAGATAGATCTCCAATATTGTCAGTGGAAAACCGGTTTTGGTGTTTTGAAAAAACAGCAGGATTTCCTGGCGCAACACCTGAAAAATGAAAAAATGCCAAAAGGTTGTCGCCGGCAAACCATTTATTATTTTTTTGTGTAATTGGCCTCTCATGTAAATTCCAGTAGGCCGCATTATATCCTCTATCAAGGATGATATCTGTGTTAGGAACAAAGGAGGGGGCTAGTTCCATATATTTTTGATCAACAAACATGCCGCGAGAGAGGTCATTGTGACCACGGGTTAATAGTTGAGTTTGCCACCAATCAAGAAGATTTGTGCATGTGAGTGTATTTGACATTGCGGCAAAGCCAAGATTATAGGTACCTGAATTTAAAATAGCTAGAATATTTGGTTCATAATCATCAGTGTAAGGGGTAAGAATGTGCGGCGTTAGGACTAGATGGCTTCCACGTTTTAAAGTATTAGTTATTAATTTTAACGGGCTAAGTATAAAAATATCCGGATCAAGATAGATTGCATGATCAAAACCATGATTCTGGAATAGTGTCTTAAAGCAAGTTGGTTTAATTGCAGTTGCAAGTTCCATGACATCATAACGTAATGTCATGTCGGTGAATGTTTGCAAGGGAAGGGTATTTGCAGGGATCGTCCGAAATGGAAGGGCTTCTATATCAGCCGCATCACTTGGTTCATCGACCAGAAATAGTGTGAAATCTGCATCTGAGTGTTGGGCACGTAAAGATTCGTAGAGTGTTCTAGCGTATCCCAGATAATTGCTTGCACAGATAGTGAACCAGGCTGTTTTCATGATCAATCAATTGGACAGGCCAATGGGGACATGTGCACGGGTATCTTCATTTGCTTCACGCATTCGTTTTTGTTCTGCGGCATAAGCTGTCCAGATTTCATCAGCAGGCCCGTGCTGGACAATTTTTCCATCGTCAATCCATAATGCCTTATCGCAATTATCTAACAACAATTTTTGCGAGTGTGTTGCAAGTAAAAGGATACCAGCCTTTTTAACAAAATCCTGCATACGGTTTGTTGCTTTTTCACGAAAAGAGATATCTCCCGCACTTAGCCATTCATCCAAAATAAGAATTTCAGGTTCAAAAGCAGTCGCAATAGCAAAATTCAAACGCATCCGCATACCGGCAGAATATGTTTCTACTGGTAGATCAACAAATTCACCGAGTTCAGAAAAATCAATAATTTCTTGGCGTTTTTCTTCGATTTCATGCAGCCTTTGACCTGAAGCCAGTCCGCGCAATGTGATATTACGTTGGGCAGATGCGCCGGGCTGTATCCCGAGATTAATATTAATTAGGTTACTTGCGTTACCTCGAGTGTAAACTTCACCGGTGTCTGGCGCCATTATTTGCGAAGCAATTTGCAAGAGTGTAGTTTTGCCAGAACCATTGCGACCAACCAACCCCAATCGATCACCACTTTTAAGGTCAAAGGATATTCCGTCTAGCGCCTGAATTCCTAAGATGCGACCTTTTGGGGACATTATAATTCGAGGGTCCAATTCATCTCCTATTTTGTAGGCGTGCAACTGAGCCTTGGAGTAGAGAGGAAATCGAAGAGAAACATTTTTAAGTGTAAGGCGGACCATGACAAAAATACTCTATAGCCAAAATGGTAGTCTTTTTAGCATGACTGAAGCGCAAAAGACAGTGACAACCGATCCGATAAGTGTCAATCCCAACACTATCGGCCAGCTTTGTTCTAGCGGAGTAATGTTCATAATAGGTGCACGAAATATTTCGATATAGTGCGTCAAAGGATTATAAAGGGCAATTTTTCTTACAAGCCCCGTTCGTTGTTCCATAGTCCAGAGTATTGGCGTTGTAAAAAATAATAATCTGGTAATAGTTGAAATCAAGTGGCTAATGTCTCTAAACCGTGTTGCAAAAAGCCCGAAGAGTAATTGTATCCACACAGCATTGAGTAGAAATATCAATAGTGCTGGTATAGCCATGAGTGCCCCTGGATGAGGGCGCCACCCAGCGATCGTGATGACAATAAGGGTTAATGAGAATTGTATGCCAAAAGTGAAAACCGATCTCGAGATACTTTTATAAATATGTACTGAATACGGTAATGGAGTACTTTTTATCCAAGTCGCAGAAGTACGAAATACTTCGCATCCATCTGTCACATTACCGATTAGAAAATTAAATGCCGCAAAACCAATTGCAACATACATCATAAAATAACCAGGATCAGCTCTCGACATACCACGAAAGAAAAGAACAATCACCACAACAAAGAATAAAAACGAAAGGCCAATCCAAGCAATACCAAGTGCGCTACGCCGGTAACGGTTTTGGATTTCATCCCAAGCAAAATGCCGCCATAATTCTCCCTTGGCGAAGCCGGCTCGAAGGTCAGCAAGGACGCCAGCAACGCCTTTACGGTTCGGATTGTTGAGTGAGTTTTTCTTCATTGACTTACTTGACTGTTATCGAGTGTAGTCCAGCTATGGTTTGGCCAATACTCTTCTACTGCTTTGCGCATAGCTACTAGTGAAGGTTGGTTTTCCATGGTGGCAATAGCATTTTGTATACGCCGGGCGCTATGTTTGTTTTGCAGGGCTAATTGACCAGTTTTGGTAAACTCTTGTTGTTGTTCCGGCTTATAGCTTTTTGATTTTGCATGATAGACAAAACTGTCAAGCGCTATTGCCAAGGCAAAGCCGGCATCTTCGCAACGAAAGCTGTAGTCGTTCTCTTCGCCATACCCGGTGGGAAAGTTCTTTTCATCTAGGTAACCAATGGCCTCAATGACCTTACGGTGGATAGTGAAGCAAAAACCATGAACCACGGGAACATAAGGTACAATGTTTCCAGTAGCGAGATGGGCGATTGCTTTTGAGAAATGGTTTGCGCTCATTCCTTCGGGAAGAATGTTGATGGCAGTCTGCCCATCCTTGCTTTTGACAAAGGGTAGGGATTGCGTGCTGGCTGCATTTGAAAGAGGGCCGACAATGCCGACATTGGGGTCTAAGTCAAATATCCTGCGAATCTTACGTGCCCAGTTTTCTGTTACAATTGTATCACTATTTAACAACGTTATTAGGGGATCGGTACTGAACCTTAAGCCTGTATTGGCTGCACGGGTGTAGAAATTTTGAGTGTCTAGACGTATCAATCTTGCGAATTCGAATTCTTCAGAAAATTTACGAACATAATCAGCTGTCTCCTGATCCGAACAATCATCCACTAGAATGAGCGAATTAAGTTCTTCACTTTCCCAAAATTCTTCCAAGGATTGCAGGCATCGCCTGACATCTTCATAACCATTATGGATACATACAACTACAGAATGACCAGGATTATTCATGATCAAGATACCTCCTGGATTTGTAATTGCGAATCAATACGCGCAGTAACTTTCTCTATAAAATCGCTCCGATTATGCATCTCATGTTCTAGCAGGAAAAAATCTGGGTGATCGCGGATGGAAACATTATCATCAAAAAGTGGTTTCCATTCTAAGCCGCTTTTTAAAAGTGCGTAGCCTACGCTTAATTGATCGCGATGTGAGTAACTGTTGAGTTCCCTCCACCAAAGGGTCATAAAATCTCTGGTGATATTGAGTTTGGGTCGGCAGATGAAAAAATTTGTTTCAATAAGTTCTTGCTGGAAGATATCTGCAATACGGCCGTAGCGTGTTAATTGTGCTTCTATAATATTTTGATCATCAAGCCCGAACTTTATAAGCTCTTGCCCTTCCTCCATACAATTATAGCGCAATGGATGTTGAATGAATGCTGCATGATATCGAGTATTTTCGAGTTTTTGAACCATTGGATGAAGTGATGCTGCCGGAAGTACATTGGCATCCATCCAGATTGCATAATCATAATCGGGGAACCAGAAATGTGGATGGGTTTTAGCATAACGAGCAGTGCGCACCGACTTATGGCTAACATAGGGCATCTGAATAACGGTAGCCCAATCTGGTTCAAATTTTTCTGGTGTATCCGTGAAGAGGAAATAATCAATATCAGGATCAATTACGAGAGGTTTTACAAGGTTTTCATAGCCACCAGTGATTGCTGTATACACAGCAACGCGTCGTTTCTCAGGATTTTGATTGGAAGTTTTCTCGTCACTGCTAGCGTGGAATGACGCTGGTAATAATAATTCTGAGTTTAAAGAATCGACGCGCGCCGGGTGGATGTAGCGTGTGAGGTCAAAAGGAATATCCACAGCAATACATCGGTTTTCATAGCCGGTATATGTAGAAAGGCTTCCTAGAATCCGTTCCAATGCGTGAGCCACAGTGCCGTCAACTTGGCCATCCTCTTCATCAAAATCCTCTACGTTAAGATCCAGGTCCAGTAATGGCTCCAACATTTTAGTCCTAGCCCAGAAAAAAGAACCAGCTGGATAATCCGGACATTGGTCAGAAGGGACATCTCCATATAGCAACATATAGAGACGTTCATATTGTTCAAAATTTTTACCGTAATTGGGTTGGTTTCGTAATATATAGAAATACGCGGGAAAGATCAGACCTACTTGTTGATTGTCCGCGAGTATTGTCAAAATTTGATTGACGAGCGTTGTCGTTCCAAACGTTGTATGGGCTAAATAACGCCGCCATGATTTCTGAAATTTGTTGTAACCAGATTTTTTGGTATGGAGGTGACAGAAAATATCATGTTTACGTATGTCATCTTTAAACGTTACCAGCCATGGTTGAACATCGCGTCCTTGATTGGGGCAACATTTTACAATTATTGACTGGGCAAACGTGATATTCTCCACAAAATATCGTGTCCAGTCAGCTTCATCTTTTTCGGGTTGGATGGAGATCAGAAGCGTAAAAGGTATGGTGAGTCGGTTGATCATTTCACAAAATTCATCAGCCATTTCGGTATGAAATAAATGCAGATGAAGGCAGATTGATTCAGTCAAATTAGCGGGGGGAGATATTTCACTGTCATAGGTGAGAATGTCTGTAATTGGTCCGTACTCAGCCTTACTGAAGCGAAAATTGGTAACTTCGTTGTCGCGTGTTTCTTTCGTCGCGTGACGGCCTTCAAAGCGTCCGTGCTGGATATAGTGTAGTAAAGGATTTATTGCTGCATTGCGAAGGTCATGATTAATAGAACGGTATGCTTTTGAGTTGAACTTCGTGCTGGGGTTATAGCCCAAATGTGCGCCGAAAATCAGGTAATGCTCAATAGGGTCCATATTATTATTTGATGGCAGCAAGTATTCCTGACGATACCAATTTTCATCGAACAAATCTGAATCATGGAGTATTTTATACTGTCTAGGGTCGATTGATGGGTTACCGGCGGTATCATAGGAAATTTCAACCGGCGCGCCTTCAAAAGCTTGGTCGCGGACCTTTTGCCATAAGCTATTCGGGGCATATCCTTCAACGGCGCCAATATTTAGAAAGTGTTCCAGAGGCGTCATTTCACTGATATTATGAGTGCTGCGATACCATGTAGGGTCAAAATGAGGTCCGGGCGCACGTTCTTCTGAAATGCCGGCCTCAATGTAATGGGAAAGAGGGTCACCTTCAGCGGAAACTATGTCTGAATGTTCTGCAAAATACCAGGCTGTTTCGAACCATGGGTTTGGATTGCGTGTCTCCTTTATAGGGTGACCTTTAACAAAAAGATCGCGTGTATGTTCGCATTGCTCAAGATAATCAATGAGAGGGTTGTTTTGGTTATCGATCTTGTAGGTGCGTTGATACCAACTAGTTAAAAAATATGGGTTGGGTTGGGTATCGTGTAAAGCGCCAGTCTGCACGAAATGTTGTAGCGGATTAATGCCTGATGCATTACCATCCAAGAAATGTTCAGCATACCACCATGAAAAAAAGAGTGGGTGTGGGTTCAATCCATTCTGGGCGCCATAAATAAGATAATGTTCAAGTGGCGTATGCTTGCTCTCATAGAGTTCAGGGCAACGTTTCCGGTACCATTTTTGGTTAAATAAAGGGTGTGGGTTAGCATCGCTATGGGGCCCAGCCATAATGTAATGCATAACTGGGTTAAAACCTGATGGCTGATTTCCCTGCAGGTGTGACGTATAAAATTCGGGGTTGAATAAGGGATGTGGAGAATGCCCCTGACTTGCCCCTGAATTTAGATAATAAAAGAGAGGGTTAGTACCGTCTTGGATACTTTCGGGGTATTGTTCTGTGTACCATTGAGTATCAAATAATGGAGAGGGTTTGCGATTTTCATTTGCACCAGATTGTATAAAATGAAGCAGAGGGTTTATACCTAATTCCTTTACATCCGGGTTGTTTTCCCGGTACCACTTTTGGTTAAATAAGGGGTGTGGGTTAGCATCGCTATGGGCCCCAGCCATAATGTAATGTATTAGCGGGTTGAAATCTGGGGCTTGATCTTCCTGCAGATGTGATGTGTAAAATTCAGGGTTGAAAAAGGGGTGTGGGGAATGTCCCTGAGCTGCACCTAATTTTAGATAATAGAGCAGGGGGTTGGCACCATTTTGGGTGCTTTCAGGGTATTGTTCTGTGTACCATTGTGTATCAAACAATGGAGAGGGGCTGCGTTTCTCATCTGCGCCAGATTGGATGAAATGGAGCAGAGGGTTCATGCCCAATTCCGATACATCTGGATTGGTTTCCAGATACCACCTGGCGTCGAAAAGTGGGTGTGGGTTTCTCCCTTCAACACCGCCAGTAGTCAGAAAATGTACGCATGGCTGTATACCGGCTTCTAGAACATCCGGGTTATGTTGTAGGTACCATCTATCGGAGAAAAGTGGTGATGGGATGCGTCCTTCATGGAGGCCTTGTTGGCTGAAATGATCAAATGGATCGATGCCAGCACCAGCGATATCAGGATTTTGTTCGACATACCATTCAGGGTCTACCAGAAGCCGCGCTTCCTCGATTAGGGTATCGTTTGATGGGCTCCGAAATCTACTTAACATGATGGCGGTATAACCTGTGCTTACCCTATGAACATTAAGGGATATTTATTTAGAATCCGGCATGCCAGAAGGCTGATAATAATGGTTTTACCGGTGTTTTGGATATCTGCAAGAGGGCTTTTCATAAGCGAGTGGCTGCATTCAGTTCACTGGTAGAATAGCGTTCATGAAGATTGAAATGGTCTATAAGGTGTTTGAGATAAGTTTGGGCCGCTATGCGATGGTTAGCATTTAGTGAGAACTCGTTGGCCACATAATCTTGCATGTCAGCAATTTCAGTGAGGTCAGCGAGATCGAACTTGCTAATTGTTACGCTATTATCATGACGACGATGGTAATTGAGGGGGGTTGCATTGAAATAGAGGGAGCCTTCACGCAACATATTGACGTATACATACCAGTCTCCAGCTGTGCGAAAACGACGTGCAAATTCTATATCTGTACTGAGAAGGGCTTGCAATTTTAACGTCCGAAATAATGCCCCGGAAACGTTGGGAATGGTATTTTTTGTCCCAAAGCCTTCAGCTACTTCTTGCATACCTGGACCGTGGAAATCATTTGTCCATTTTTCCGTAGATATATCACGCACATAGTCGCGATAATCCGGCGCAATGATTTTGCCGTCATCATTGATCTGCCGTGATTGAGAAAAAGCCAGGGAAAGGGTTTCCTTTGTAAAATGGGGTGCTAAGGATGCTAGAAAATCACGATCTGCCCAATCATCTGCTTCGGCAATCCAGGTTATTGGCTGGCTGGCTAATTCAATACCACGCTGCCATTGGGCAAATACGTTGCCAGAGTTTTCCTTATTAACAATGATACGGTGCCGAATACCACTTTTGGAGAGAAGAGAATGGGCGAGTTCAACGCTATTGTCAGTAGATGCATCATCAAGAAAAAGAATTTCACGAGGAGGGAAGGTTTGGTCAATAATGGACCGTAACCGTTGTTCCAAATGACGTTCATAATTATAGCTGGGAACAATAACTGAAACGCCAGGGGCTAAAGGGTTCAAACGATCTATCAGGTCACCAACATAACTGACAAATCCGAATTTTTCCTGGACAAGAGCGGCCCCTGTCATCCCAGCTTGTTTTGTTTCTTTTTGGTTTTTTAACCATGGCTTGGCTGTTACCAGGAAATTTTCTGCTGTCTCATTAGGACATGTTTGGACGCAGCCAGATGCTGCAAGATCTTCGATTCCACCTGTACCTTCTATCATAACGACTGGTGTGCCCGCATTGAGTGCTTCCAGGGCAGTTGATGGAAATGGATCTTCGCGTGAGGTTAACGCGTAAATATCTGCAGCTAGATAATAATCTTTAGTTTCTGATTTGAAGCCGGGCAAGTGAATATATTTTTTCAACGTTCCAGCTTTATCCAGTATGACATCCACGCGTTTGCACATGTCTTGTGCAATCTCGCCAACCCAGATGAAATGTGTATTCGCAAACTGCAGATTTGTAGCGATAGCCCAATTCAAGAAAATATCGATACCTTTACGGTGATCGGCAAACCCTACGCCGAGAACAAGAGTGGCATCAGTTGGAATGCGAAGCTCTTTGGTAATCGCATCTTTCGCGCGCGATTTTTCTTTGGCAGTACCGCTATTATCCAGTTTATAAACGCCTTGTGGGAGTATTGCCGCATTCTTCCATTGCTGGTGCGGAAGGAATGTAGCCCCTTGGTCACGAACTATTGATGCGGGAAAAATTACTTCGTTGGCAAAGGTGTTAAATCCATCCAGGTTTTTTTCCAATTTCATGCTAGTGACAATAGATTTCATTTCATGGACAAGCCCCACAAAATTTATTTTATTGCTCGCTAAATAAGGCGATAGCCAGCCGGAGGCTGAAGAATTTACAATTGCATGATTGAAACCATCATTCGAAAGCGCTTGCAGTTGCGCATTGATTGTTGCTGGTCACCTTCCAGCTCGAGTTCTCAAAATGTAAATGTCACTTGGTCTACACCCGGTAAGAAAAAAGTAATC
>CAZGVP010000038.1:0-13978 GCA_964529135.1 uncultured Caulobacterales bacterium
AACTGCCTGATGATCTATCAGATTTCAAGCTGACCCACTACTGTCAGCCGCCTTTTCCATCAGCTCCGATAATAATTCTGCTGAGATGTCTTCCTCGAAAGCTTCCTCACTTGCAAAACGAGCCATGCCGTTGGCCGGACTATCATCAATGCGCAGGTCAAAAATATCCGGGCGTGAATAATGTCCTGCGATGTCGCAAGCAGCTTTGGCGGCACGGATCACATCCATGGAGCCTTCTGCGATCAGCATATCTTCGCCTTCAATGGGGCCAGCCAACACTTCACCACGTGGATCGATAATGGCCGATCCGCCGGGGTGCTCCCAATCACCAAAATTTTTGTAAGCATCGGGAATATGTTCTTTCAGGCGAAGCCCAGCGGCGCAAACAACATAAGATGCGGCCTGGCTGGCAAAGGCGCGCGACAGTACGATCTGGCGGGCCCAGCAATATTCTTCCGGACGCGGTGTTTTTTCCCAACCCGGCCAGAGAGCGGCATGAACCTGCGTGCCTTGTGCCACAAGAGAAAACCCCGGCAACATCATTTGGTGTTCCCAGCAATTCAAGGTTGAGATTTTTGCGTACTCTCTCTCCATCACATGAAGGCCCGATGCATCGCCATCACCCCATATTATCCGTTCAGCATGCGTGGGCTTTAATTTGCGATGACGATTGATAATCTCACCTTCGCGTCCGATAGTCAACGCAGTGCAATATGATGTGCCCTCTGTATAAGGATCTTTTTCAGCAACTCCTATCACCACATCTGTACCAGCTTTGGCAGCTGCTTTACATAGGGCATCTGTTTCAGGGCCACCAAGGATAATTGAATTATCAAGATAGTCAGCGCTTGCCCGCCATGTTTCGTCGGTGACGCCGCTTTCTATCCAGAAAGGATAACCGGGCAACCACGTTTCCCCAAAGGCAGCAAATGTTACGCCTTCCTTGCCGGCTTTTTCGATCAGCGCACAGGCCTTTTCGGTGCTGGCATCTTTGTCAAAAAGAACGGGAGCGGCTTGTATGGCGGCGAGACGGAAGGTGTTTTCAGGCATGGGGTTTCCTTCAGAAAATCGAAATAGCAAATTGTCCTATTAGGGTCAGTAAGCACAGGACAGATAGCAGATAAATGGAAAATCTGTGCATCACATGATTGTAAGTGAGGTGAATAAATGCATGCACAAACCGTAATGCAATGTAGAGCCATGCGAGCGTTAGGGTGAATGACGTGACACTATTGGTGATAAAGAACGCCAAACACAGCACATAAAACAAAACCGGCGTTTCAAACATATTGAGCAGATGATCGCTGGCAGCGTTGGTGCGCTCAGACCAGATGTCCGGCATGGTGACCTGCCCCTGTCTTGTGGATGGAAGCTCGTTCATCGATCTGCCAGTGTTGCGAGCATCTCCCGCTCGGCGCGCCGCGACAATGGATAATACACAGATTGTGAATATCATCATGGTGAGAAACGGTGCAAAGATTACTGACTGGGTCATGGCATTGTTTTCCCTCATAGCTTTTATGCTGTGAATGGGCTCTTATATCTGACTTTTAAATGCGGTACATGCTTGTTTGTGATGAGACAAGAACCGGTTCCTTTTAATGACAAATAATGATGCTACGATTATGGCGATTGATACGGCTCTGCGTGAATGTAGTGTGGCGATTATCAAGACTGGTGTTGGGGAAGCGGTATCGACACTCGTATCAAAGAGTCTCACACTTGAAAAAGGTCATGCTGAAAAACTGGCCCCAATGGTGTTGGAAGCATTGGAGGCAGTGGACCTCAAGGTTTGTGATGTAGATCGTTTGGTTGTAAGCTTGGGGCCGGGCGGGTTTACAGGTGTTCGAGCCGGTCTTGCTTTTGCACGTGGGCTGGTGCTTGGTGGCTGTGTTGAGTTGATCGGTATTTCAACCCTTGAGGCATTAGCCATGACTACGGTTTTGAAACATCAACCCCCGGCAGGCAGTCTTATTGCTGCGGTTATGGATGCGCGCAGAAGTGAAGCCTATTTAGCAATATATGAAGCCTTGGAAGGTGATGGGTTACGAGAAGTTGTGCAACCGTGTGCACTGTCGCCTGAGGATGCCATTAGCGTTTTGATGCAAACTTTTGATGACCCACCTTCAAATGACAGCCCTTGTTCAGGTGAACACACTTCCAGGCATAAAGGGTTTTTGGTTGGGTCCGGCTGTGCCTTGGTTCTTGAAGGTTTGAACAATACTTCTGACTGGGAGGTTCATGGTGAAATGAAGGCGATTGATCCCGTTGCGTTGGCATATCGTGGTAGCAACTATCGGGTACCAGATATTATACCTGCCCCTCTTTATCTAAGAGCGCCGGATGCTAAACCATCGGCGAAATCCATGTTTGCCTCGCTTGATTTGGCGGGCCTGCCATAGTGGGCCAGGTATGGTGCTTGTTATGGTTGATATGACCTTAGTGGAGGTTCGCAATGGCATTATTGGGGATGAAAGCCTCCTTGTCGCGATGGAAAAGGAGGCTTTTGGTGCAGCTGCTTGGCCAAATGCCAGCATCGCTAATAGTTTCATGGAGCCATTTACTCATGTGCTCATAGCTCAAATCAGTTCAGAATTGCCCTCCTCACGAGCGCTTGGATTCCTGGTATGGCGACAAATCGCGGATGAGGCAGAGGTCTTGTCCATTGGGGTGAGGCCATCTGTCCGACAACAAGGTGTTGGGTTGAAGTTAATGGCGGCACTGGGTGATGCTGGTTGTGCAAAAAGACTGGCCCGTGCCCTTCTGGATGTGGATATCAACAATGGCGCAGCGCTTGCGCTTTATCATGCCTGTGGGTATCACCGGATAGGGCTTCGTCCGCGTTATTATCGAAATGGCGCTGATGCGGTGATAATGGCGAAAACTTTGATGTAGCGTTCCTCAGTTCAAAGAGTTTATCGACAAGTGGAGACAGATTATGAGCAGTGAGAACACGCAAAACCTGAATGATGACCCTGCTCGCTTGGAGCGCCTGTGCATCGAAAAAGGTATGCGCATGACTGAGCAAAGGCGGGTTATTGCCAAGGTTCTATCAACAGCGGAAGATCACCCTGATGTAGAAGAAATTCATAAACGTGCGTCGCAAATCGATAACGGTATTTCCATTGCAACTGTTTATCGCACCATGCGGTTGTTTGAAGATGCCAATGTTGTTGCGCGCCATGATTTTCAGGATGGACGATCACGATATGAGGAAGCTTCCGACGATCACCATGATCACCTGATTGATTTGAGGTCAGGTGATGTTATTGAGTTTGTAAATGAAGAGATCGAACGCCTGCAACACCGTATTGCCGAGGATCATGGGTACAAACTTTTGTCCCACCGATTGGAGCTATATGGTGTGCCCATTAAGCGTGATTCAGAAGATTGATGCCAGTTTATTGATTGGCCTTATGCCGGACAATAAGCTGCGGCGATAACTGATCCTAAATTGGCTTCTTGCACAAGCACTGCGCAACCGATCGTATCATTAAATTCATCTGAACTCAGTGTTGTATTGAGATTATTACCAAGATTCCGGACTTTTGTGACAACATTGGCTTCATTCCAGTTGCGTCCCGCATTCTCTCCACCGAGTATTGATGTGGTTGTTTGTTTGTGAAAACTCACCAGCATAATTTCATAGTTTTCATCTGGCCCCTCAATATCACCGTGTAATTGCGTTCCGTTACGGGTCAGGACAAGTTTAGCGCCTGTAGATGGTTGTTGACTGATCAATTTTTCAACTTTGTCTTTGCGTGACCCAACGGCTTCCAATTGACCATTAATGACGGCTTGCGGTGTGTAGATGCGACCACCTGTAGATGTATTTAACCGATAGTCACGCTGGCGATTTGTGTAAGTGCGATCAGAATAAGGATCTTTCCAACGTCCATGTCCCCGTACGACGAGTTTATCCCAATAATCTACGTGCCATGCAAGCGTAACAATGTCATCGCGCTTTGCGAGCTCACGCACATATCGTGCGGCTGGAACACATGATGAGCATGACTGCGATAAAAACATTTCGACAAGAACAGGTTGATCGCTGTGCAGGCCAGTTTTCAGGCCCGTTTGATTGTTAATTTTCTGGCTTGCGCGGGCAATCTTATCGTAAGTGTCGATCATAGTTGTGGCACTCGAGTTCTGCACATTCAAAACAAGAAGGCACGCACAAAATAGAAAACCAACCAGTAATAATGATGCCAAGCTATATCGAATTTTTTGGTGCATATACATGGTTTACTCAAATGTAGAAGTTGAGCCTCTAATATTTATCCAAGGGCGCGGAAAGGCAAACCACATCTGATCGCATTGGGTAACGGGATTGCGATTGACAAACAATGTTAACGGGTTGGTAGGACGATAGGTTAGCAACAAACAATAACGCTGCCCGTCGAGATATGCCTTTCGGATAATGGATTAATGCGTCGAATACGTGTTTATGAGCGTTTTATAGAGTGATCATGCCATACATGTTTAAGGTAGAGAATATCGCATTGGGGCCAATATCAGCCGGAGTGGATCGCCACCGTAGATTCAGAAAACCTGGATAGATCAATGCCATTGTGTGGTGATGAATATGGTATAGAAACCTGTTTAAATCTTCGACGATATCTACGGGGATGACTCATTTCTCCAACATAACGATGATAGTGTAGATCACACGGCGGCCATGGCTAATCGTAAAACAATAGAGACTTTTATAACATGGTTGAATGAGTTCAGGGCTCGAACAGAAATTAAGAATAGCCTGAACTTGATACAATATTTTCTGCTTATTCTGGTTATTGGTTTTCTTGTTTGGCGGTTTTCACAAGTTGGCTGGCTCGAGGTTTTTGATGCTTTGCCAACCTCGCCATGGTTTTATGTGTTCTTTGCGTTGCGATTTCTGGCCTTGCCCTTGTCGGAAATGATTATCTATCAGATGATTTGGGATATTCCCCTGTTTCGCCACTTCCCTGTATTTTTGCGCAAACGGGTTTATAATTTTGCCGTTATGGGATATTCAGGAGAAGGGTCTTTAACGCTCTGGGCACGTCGTAATTTGCCATTGGAAAACAAGGAAATTATTGTTGGCGTTAAGGACAATAACCTTTTGTCTGCGCTTACCTCTAATATTGCCACGGTTATTTTGATCGTTTGGCTTTTTAGCAATAATGGATTGAGTGTTGGGGTGAATGCCCTGCCCAGCGGGGGCGCATTATTATTTGCTTTAGCCTTTACCTCAGCATCTGCATTGTCATTGACTGTTATTGCATTGCGAAAAAGACTAATCGCATTGCCACTGTCTAAATTGCGCCGGGTTATGTCCATACACGCAGTGCGCATGATCTTGATCCTGCTGCTTCATGTGGGCATGTATGCGGCAGCTTTGCCAGGCGCTTCATTATCTGCCTGGGCCGTATTTCTTGCGTTACAACTTGTGCTAAGCCGTATTCCATTTATCCCAAATCAAGACCTTGTCTTTATGGGGGCGGCATTATCTTTATCGTCGCTAGTGCATTCATCAGAGGCAGCATTAGCCGGAATGTTATTGGCGGAAGCTGGTTTGTCTCAACTGATTAATATCGCGCTCTTTTTTGCAACAGCATATCTTGCGCGACAACATCATTAGCATCCGTTGCGTTGGTCATTTATCGTTTGTCGAGCTTTACAAAAAATGTTTTGATAATTTCAATCCTTGCCCCTGATAATTGGATGATAATTTTGATCCGTAAGCTGATGGTGGTACTTGCGCCATTAGTTCATAAATGAGCCTTGCTACAAGTTGCCCGTCTTCTAACACAAAAGGTGCATCGTGACTGCGGACTTCAAGAACCCCCTTTGAGGGTTGCTCAAGGCCAAAGCCGGGGTCAAAAAAACCGGCATAATGTACTCTAAATTCACCAAGCCCGGGGCTGATCGGCGTCATTTCTGCTGCTGTGCTAAGGGGTATTGTCAATGCTTCACGTGAAGCAAGAATATAAAACTCATCCGGGTCCAGTATGATAAATCCGTTTTTTGGTGAAATGACTGGCTCAAAGTAATCATGGCGATCAAGGGCACCTGGTTGATCCACATCTATTAACCCTGCATGGCGGCGGGCGCGATATCCAATAATGTCATCAGACTTGCCACTAAGATGAACGCGGACACCCATTCCGTCATTAATATTAATGTCACTGCAATCGCTAAGGGCTGTTTCATTGTGGAGTGCGCGAACATAATCATCGTCAAGCCGGCAGGGGCCATTTTTTAATCGTAGCTGATTTAGGCTGCTGCCGGTACGCGCCAAGATGGAAAAAGTCCGTGGACTGACCTCCGCATAGAGTGGGCCTTGATAGCCTGCTGGAACATGATCAAAAGCTGCAGCATAATCAGTAACAAGGCGTACAAATACATCAATGCGTCCGGTGGAACTTTTTGGATTGGCCGCGCCTTCAATATGTGCTGGCAATGCAAGAGTTTCGCCTAACTCTACCAGATAAACGCAGCCGCGCTCAAACACGGCGCCTTGAGTCAGGTCCATAGGGCGCATCATCAAGTCATCATCAAGGCGTTCCATCACGGTGCGGCGTGTGGATGGCAGGAAGGATGCGCGAACTCTCCAGGCTCGGGTGCCAAGGGTCAAGTCGAGGCTTGCGGGTTGGATTTGAGGGGCGTTGGTGGTTGTTGATTTTTGAAGCGATATCGAGCCATCAGCAACAAGGCGTGTCAACGCTTCACTGGCAAGCACTCCTGTGCCATTCACTTTGGGGCAAATGGGGGTACTATTTTTTTGAATTGGTTCGTTCATGATGGCCTTGGTAAAATTAGTGTTTTGGGCCCGAGCCCGAACCGCATAGCTTCGAACCTTTGCCCGTAGCATTGACGCGCTCTCATGAAAAGACTACATCCGCGCTTCTTGTGACAGGGTTTGAACCGGCTGGCTTGTGGCTGTTATGAGAGGGTGGTAAAAATGCGCTCTGATTATTCCACTAAAAGGCCGGGAGATGCCTCAGGGATAGGCAGCTGATTGCACAAAAGCTAAGGCTAACTGCAGTTAGAACTCGACAGGAAGTCGATCATGACAAACATAAAAGATAACTGGCGGCCACGTACTCTCGCTGTGCGTGCGGGGACTAATCGCGCTTTTCAAGAAACCAGTGAAGGGTTATTTCTGACCTCTGGCTTTGCATATGCCTCCCCCGAACAGGCGGCTGACCGTTTTACCGGCGAAGACCCAGGTTATATTTATTCAAGATTTTCAAACCCGACAGTGGAAATGTTCGAGCAACGCATTGCTGCCCTTGAGGGTGCGCGCGTGGCAAGGGCGACGGCTTCAGGTATGGCAGCTGTATCGGCAGCTATTTTGTGTCAGTTGAGTGCTGGTGATCATATGGTGGCATCTCGTGCGCTGTTTGGATCATGCCGCTATGTTGCCGATGATTTATGTAATCGTTTTGGCATAAAAACAACATTTGTTGATGGAAAAGAGCTGCATGAATGGCGCCAAGCTGTACGCCCTGAGACCAGGTTATTCTTCCTGGAAACGCCATCAAACCCAGGCCTGGAACTATGTGATATTGCGCAGATTGCTGAGATTGCACACGCTGCCAAAGCTCGTTTGTTGGTGGATAATGTTTTTGCAACGCCGGTGCTTCAAAAACCATTGAGCCTTGGGGCAGATATCGTGGTTTATTCTGCCACCAAGCATATGGATGGCCAGGGACGTGTTTTGGGCGGGGTGATTGTTACCAATGACGAGGAATGGTTGGCGGATATTTTGCAGCCATACTTGCGTAATACTGGCCCTGCGCTCAGTCCATTTAATGCCTGGGTGTTGGTGAAATCGCTAGAGACAATGGCCTTGCGTGTTGAGGCAATGAGTGACAGTGCACAATGGCTTGCCGATAAGTTGGCCAGTTATGCAGCTGAGAATACCGCAAGGTTGACGCAGATATCTTATCCGGGCAGATTCGATCATCCACAAGCTGAGATCGCTGCAAAACAAATGCGTCGTGGTGGTACGCTGTTGACGATAACACTCGGGGGTGGGCAAGAGGCAGCGTTTCGGTTTTTGAATGGGTTGAACCTGTTTGATATCTCAAACAACCTAGGTGACGCAAAGAGTTTGGCTACTCACCCGCGAACAACCACTCATCATCGTCTTACCGAAGAAGCCAGGTTGGAACAGGGGGTAACGCCAGGGCTGGTCAGGTTGTCTATTGGTCTGGAAGACAGGCAGGACCTCTGGGAGGATATTGCTGAGGCACTAGCGGCAGTGTGATTATTGTGCAGATCAGGGCTTGCTATTTTATGGATGCAGGTCAAAGTTTACCAAATCGCAAGGTGATGGCGGCGGGAGCTGTTCGTCATATGAAGAGAGGTCATACCGGGCGTGAATATTAGTATGTACGAAACAGTTACAAATGGCATCAGGGTAAGCGTCGAACCTGCTTACCTTGAAGACCAGTCGGACCCTGAGGCCCAGCATTTTGTTTGGTCATACACGGTGCGGATTGATAATATCTCAACCGATCCGGTTTGTCTTCGCTCGCGCCATTGGCAAATTACCGATGAAAGCGGGCGTACTGAAGAAGTCATCGGTGATGGTGTGGTCGGTGAGCAGCCAGTGATCGAACCGGGAGAAGGTTTTGAATATACCTCGGGTGCTCCTCTATCTACCCCGTCTGGAGTAATGGTAGGTAGCTACCAGATGGAAACTCCAACAGGCGACAGCTTTGATGTGGCTATTCCTGCATTCTCTCTAGACAGCCCTTATGAGATCAGGCGCTTCCATTAGTGCTCTATCTTGTGCCTCACTCTCTGCTCAATGCTGTCTCATGCGCACCTTGTGTGGCTCGATAACGCACGGCAAAAACACTCATGGCTGATTTTCGACCTGTTCTTCTTGTTGTTGGTGTTCTGGTTGCTGTCCTTGGTGTGGCAATGCTTTTACCTATGCTGGCAGATTTGTTGTCGCCCGATCCTGTCCATCGTCAAGATTGGAACGCCTTTGCGGTTGGTTCCGCGATCTGTTTACTAACCGGTGGAGGCGCGGCGGCGGCCGGGTGGAGTAAATTTGAAACAATCTCTATACGTCAGGGTTTTATGTTAACCGCACTCAGCTGGGTAATGTTGGCATTGTTTTCGTCTATTCCGCTTGCGCTTGGAGGGCTTGAAATTTCCTGGACTGATGCATTGTTTGAAGCAGTCTCCGGGGTGACAACCACCGGTGCAACCATCATTACCAATCTTGATGATGCGCCTCCTGGTGCGCTATTATGGCGTTCAATGTTACAATGGTTTGGCGGTGTCGGGATTGTCATTATGGCCTTTTCTGTGTTGCCTGCATTGCGTGTGGGGGGCATGCAGATTTTTAAATCGGAGGCGTGGGATACTACTGAAAAATTTATCGCTAACGCTACACAATATTCTATTGCCCTAACAGGGATATATTTCTTTTTTACCGCTCTTTGTTTTTTGTTGTTATGGGCATTTGGTATGGGTGCGTTTGACGCTCTAAATCATGCGATGACAACGGTTGCCACGGGCGGTTTTTCCACCCGCGATGCTTCTGTTGGTGCATTTATAGGTGTTGGGAGGGCGCCATTGGATTTAATCATTACTGTCTTTATGCTGATTGGTAGCCTTCCTTTTGGTATCTTTTTGATTGCTTTTTTGCGAGGGGCGTGGAGCCGCTTGGTTACTGACAGTCAGATCAGGTTTTTCTTGTCAGTGGTATTTGCAGCAACGCTGGTCATGTTTGCCCAAGTCATAACGGTAACCGGTGCAGATAGCTTTACCGCTTTCCGTTTGGCAGCTTTTAATGTGGTCTCGATTCTTACCGGTACGGGTTATGCGACCACTGATTACGGACAATGGGGTCCGTTCGCGATTGGATTTTTCTTTTGTATTATGTTTATCGGTGGCTGTGCGGGCTCAACGTCGTGCGGTATGAAGATATTTCGCTTTCAGGTGGCACTTGCAGCATTGCAGGTTTATGCGCGGCGATTATCGCACCCGCGTGCGGTTTTCGTTGCGCGATATAATGGCCGCCCTTTGACACCTGATGTGTTTATCTCTGTATTGAGTTTCTTCTTTGTTTATTTTGCGACCTTTGCGACCCTTGCCGTGCTGTTGTCAGGCTTTGAAATGGATAGCTTGACTGCGATTACGGCAGCAGGCTCTGCGATCGCAAATGTGGGGCCAGGTTTGGGCGACGTGATCGGTCCGTCGGGCAATTTTTCAAGTTTTGAAGATGGAGCAAAATGGCTGATGGCTGCCGGTATGTTACTTGGGCGATTAGAATTCTTTACGCTGTTGGTATTTTTCTCACCAGCTTTCTGGCGGACGTGAATTGCCTACCAGGAACGGATAAAATCTTTCACTCGTGGCTGGATTTCAGTGCGCCAGCGTGACCCATTAAAAACGCCATAATGACCAACGCCCGGCTGGATGTAATCAATTTTCATTTTGTCAGGAAGATTTGCACACAGATCATGAGCAGCCTGGGTTTGTCCAATACCGGAGATGTCGTCTTTTTCACCTTCAACGGTCATTAAGGCAATATCCGTAATGGCGCCAGGATTCACTTTTCTGCCGTGGTGCATAAACTTACCCTGTGGAAGTGAGTGATCTTGAAAAATTTCCTTGATGGTTTGCAAATAGCATTCTTCTGTCATGTCCAGCACAGCCAGATATTCATCATAGAAAGTGCGGTGTTTGTCGGCGCTATCGCCATCCCCTTCAACCAGATGTTGGAAATAATCATAATGCGCTTCAGCGTGTCGGTTTGAGTTCATTGATAAAAATGAATAAAGCTGCACAAACCCAGGATAAACGCGTCTGAACATACCCGGATAAGGCGCGGGTACCGTGTAGATCATATTGTTTTCAAACCACTCATAAGATCGCTCTTGAGAGAGAATATTCGGTACAGTAGGTGAGCGCCGTGTATCAATCGGGCTACCCATAATGGTCATTGAGGCAGGGCGTGCCGGATCTTTATCCTCGGCCATAATCGATGCGGCGACCATCAAGGCAGGGCCCGGTTGGCATACTGCCATCGCATGAGCACGTTTATCGTTATTGGATGGTTTTAGGGTACGGAGAAAATCAATCAAATAATCTGCATAATTGTTGAGATCAAAACGCCCAGCAGCAATGGGAACGGTACGCGCATCAGCCCAGTCGGTAATATAAACTTCATGGTCAGGGATCATTGCCTCAACGGTGCCACGAAGCAGGGTCGCAAAATGACCAGACATCGGAGCGATAATCAACACGGCTGGATCAGGAGTTTTTGAGGCTTTTGCGCCTTTTGCTTTTTTGAGGGCATCTGGATCACGTTTGAAATGGAGAAGAGTACAAAAGTCTTTGCGCTCTACGGGGTCTATTGTGATCGGCACCTCAATACTGTTGATGCGAACGGTATCAAGGCCCCACTCCGGTTTGGGGTAACGTCTGACCGCATTTTCAAAAACGTCCAGAGCTGCTGCGGTAGAGCGTCCAAACCATGTTTGTGCCATTGGGTTAAAGGGAGATCGCCAGAGTTGCGCGCCCATACCAGCGGCATAGCGAGCAGGAGAAAAAGCCGTCACACCCAGTTCGTAGGCAGAATACAACATAATTTACTCACTTTTCGAACTGTACTGCGCGATTACCCTGAATTGGATACTGGCCCTGTGATTATTAATGGTAGAGGCAATCGAGCAAGAACTCGCATTAATCGATTTACCAATATAGTCAGTCATCATTACGCATTTGCGAGAAAAATCAATCAAATGTTACAAATCTGATAGGGGTTTTGGTTGGCACTGGCCGATTTTATATAATTATATCCATTAATCAATATGTTACATGGTTAACAATGCAGTTGATCGAAATATATGATATTGTGCAACTGCGTATTATTGGCCTGCATGGTATAGGATAAAGGACGCTAGTTCCTGCGGGGAGAGGGTGTCTTTGAGGGCAAATTGCGGGGTGCCTGAAGCATCGACAAAATAGAAAAAGCTGGAATGATTGACGGTATATTCTAAAGCGGATGTGGGTAAGGGCTGCTTTTGAGAATAGACTTTGAATCCTGTTTTTGCCGCTTCGACATCCTTAACAGAGCCAGTAAGCCCTAAAATTCGCGTATCAAATGAGAGATAGGTTTTGATGGTATCGACGGTGTCTCGCTCCGGGTCCAGACTAATGAAAAGGGGCTGTATGTTGCTTGCGTTGTTGCCCATTTCGTTCAGCGTAGCTGATAAGACCCCTAAGGCCGCAGGACAAACATCAGGACACGATGTAAACCCGAAATAGATTAATACAGGTTTGCCGCGGAAGGTGCTTTGCGTTGTTGTTGTGCCATGATGATCGATTAGTCGATATTGGCCTGTAAACACATCTGATAGAGCGATGACTGTACCCTTTGGCAGAACGGGTGCCTTTTGAGTGCAGGCGGTTGTTAATGTGATGAGGATCAGGGCAATGAGTGATGGAATGCGCACGGTAAATTCCTGTTATGAACTTGTTATGTTTGCCACAAGGTACATAGTATCGCTCTATGCTATAGGGGCTATATCTATGTATAACTGATCGAAGGGTATTGATGACAAGTCGACCAAACCGCACAGGCAACTTTAATAACAGATATAATGCCGGTATAAAAAAGGTGATGTCTCGGCTTGGCATATCTGGAAAGCCAGAAACCGGGATTTCAACTCGGTCAACCTCTTCGGCGCCGACCCCTTCAAGGCCAGACCAATCCTTACTTGCGCGCCTGCAAGGGCCAATCCGGCTGCGTACACTCACCACATTACGATGGATGGCGGTGGGGGGACAGACGCTAGCAATATTGTTTGTGCATTTCGGGCTTGGCTTTGAGGTGCCGCTGGGGATTTGTCTTGGCACGATCGCGGCGAGTGCGTGGTTGAACCTGTTTACTATTTTACGGTTTTCCCCTCAACGTTATTTGAGTGACAGCGAAGCTGCGCTCTATATTGCCTTTGATATTGTTCAATTGTGTGCACTGTTATTTTTTACCGGCGGACTACAAAACCCTTTCGCGGCGCTGATCCTGGCACCAGTGACGATTGCAGCGAGTGTTTTACCATTGAGGTTTACATTTATCATTGGTGTGTTGGCTCTATTCGGTTTGGCGGTACTATCACTCTTTCATATGCCATTGCCGTGGAGGCCTGGTGAAAATTTTGCGATGCCGACGATTTATATTGCAGGTATGTGGACGGCACTTTCTTTCTCGGTTGTTTTCTTTGCAACTTACGCACATCGAATAGCTGCTGAAGCTGCACAAATGCGCAGCGCACTGACAGCAACGCAAATGGTATTGTCACGAGAGGAGCGCTTGTCTGCGTTAGGTGGGCTTGCCGCGGCTGCTGCCCATGAATTGGGTACACCACTCTCTACAATTCAGTTAACAGCTCAAGAAATGGCAGAGGAGCTAGATGGAGATGGTGAGCCAGATACAGCATTTTTGCGCGAAGACGCGCTTCTTTTGATTTCCCAGGCGCGGCGTTGTCGTGATATTCTTGGCCGCCTTTCAAGGCGTGGCGATGAAGGGGATGCGATGCATGACCGGGTCCGTCTGGATTCTTTGTTAAAAGAAGCAGCAAACCCATTTCTGGATCGACCTGAGGGACCGGAAATTGTTTTTGATATCGACTTTGACCCGGCATTAAGTGTGCCACCAACATTATTGCGTAAGCCGGAAATTATTTATGGGTTGCGCAACATTATTGAAAACGCAGTGCGATTTGCCCGCAAGGAAATAAGAGTTTCTGCGTATTGGGAGGGTGAGTATATGAGTGTGACGATTACAGATGATGGGCCGGGTTTTTCCCCAGATATTCTTGCAAAACTTGGCGAGCCTTATGTTAACTTGAAGCCGGCCTCTAAGCGTACTAAAACTTCAGGATTTGATGGGGCCGACCACCAGGCTATTGGAGGTGCTCAAAATGCTCATCAGGGGATGGGATTAGGGTTTTTTATCGCGAAAACG
>CAZGVP010000039.1:0-2110 GCA_964529135.1 uncultured Caulobacterales bacterium
GGCATCACTTTACGGATCGTTGCAAATGAACTACTTGCTGGTTCTGGTAATGACCGGATCTTTGTTGGTTTTGGCAACTCAGGCGGAACTACACTAAACTCAGCCTTTACAGCTCGCCCAACTGCACTAACAGCATTGCAAAACACTGGCGAATATTCAGTGAACCTTGCATCAATTGGTCTGCTAGCAGGCGCTCTTGCAAATGGTTTCTTTGATGTACTGGTAACAGATGACATCAATGTAGACTTCTTTGAACTTACTCTTAATTCAGCAGGTAGCGCTGTACCTGTACCAGCTGCTCTGCCGCTGATGGCATCTGCTCTAATCGGTGGTGGTGCTGCAATGCGTCGTCGTCGTAAGCAGCAAGCTTAAGCTTACTAATCACACTCGTGATTGAGAACGGCCCTCATTGAGGGCCGTTTTTTTATGCGCAAGATATTGGATAAGCTACTATTTACTATTACATCCCATAGCCATAACCTTAGAGATTGTTACAAGCGGACTTAATCAGCCTTGCTCGCGTTCTGCTTTCAGACTATCTGCCAACATAAACGCCAGCTCCAAAGATTGGCTGGCATTAAGACGTGGGTCACAATGGGTGTGATAGCGCGAGGAAAGATCAGTTTCTGATATCTCTTTTGCCCCACCAAGACATTCCGTGACGTTCTGGCCCGTCATCTCGAAATGCACACCGCCCGGATACGCACCCTCAGTACGGCACACTTCAAAGAAGCTTTGCACTTCAGTAGAAATTGCATCGAAGGGGCGTGTTTTATAGCCATTCTCAGCTTTAATCGTATTCCCATGCATAGGGTCACATGACCAGACAACTTGTCTCCCCGCTTCTTGCACACGGCGTACAAGCGGCGGCAAACCAGCCTCAACTTTACCCGCACCAAATCGTGCAATCAGCACGATACGACCCGCCTCATCCTCCGGGTTCAGAACATCCAGAAGTTTGATCAGGTCATCAGGAGCCAGCGTTGGCCCGCACTTGATGCCAATCGGGTTTTCAATCCCTTTGCAAAACTCTACATGCGCACCATCAGGTTGGCGCGTACGGTCACCAATCCAAACCATATGAGCCGATGTATCGTACCATTTGTCTGTGGTGGAATCGATCCGGGTCATTGCCTGCTCATAGCCAAGTAGCAATGCCTCATGGCTAGTGAAGAAATTTACCTCACGCATCGCCCGAACATTATTCACACCGCATGCTTCCATAAACTTCAATGATTCTGAAATCCTGTCAGCTAATTCGCGGTAACGTTCCTTTTGGTGATTATCGGCAACAAACTCCAGATTCCAGCGATGTACATTGTCCAGCGACGCATATCCACCGCCAGCAAAGGCACGAATAAGATTGAGCGTTGACGCTGCCTGTCCGTAAGCACGCAACAAACGTTGTGGATCAGGAAGGCGCGCCTCCTCCGTAAATTCCATGCCATTGATATTATCGCCACGATAGCTCGGCAAGGTCACGCCATCAATTGTCTCCGTCGGAGCGGAGCGTGGTTTCGCAAACTGGCCAGCAATCCGGCCAACCTTCACCACCGGCATCGCAGCGCCAAAAGTCAGCGCCACCGACATCTGCAACAATATACGGAAAGTGTCGCGAATATTATTGGGATGAAACTCTTTAAAGCTCTCTGCACAATCTCCGCCCTGGAGCAAGAAAGCCTTGCCTTTAGTCACATCCGCCAACGCCTCGCGCAAAGTGCGTACTTCTCCTGCGAACACCAGCGGCGGATATCCTGAGAGTTCAATCTCAGCATCAAGAAGGGCCTGACCATCGGGATAGTCATCTGGCATATGACGTGCGGGCTTTTCACGCCAGCTTTCGGGGGACCAAGACATAATATTCTCCATTCAACGCCTTTCATGCACATATGGTGCTAAAACGGCTCGGTTCCATACCCCGACGGCCCCAATGCTGCAACACAACATATTCGTCGATTTCCAGCTCATATTTTCGTGATTTCGCCCATACGCATTTTTCTGCTAAGGCATTATTAAATTTGTGCCCAGAATAAGATGCAAGATCAGAATGCCAGATCTGGGAAAAATTCTGGGAAAAATTCTGGGAAAAATTCTGGGAAAAATTCTGGGA
>CAZGVP010000039.1:2210-13788 GCA_964529135.1 uncultured Caulobacterales bacterium
GAAAAATTCTGGGAAAAATTCTGGGAAAAATTCTGGGAAAAATTCTGGGAAAAATAACGAGGAAACCCCCATGGCTAGAACTGCTTTGCTGAAACCTACGATCATCGCGTTGGCATCTATCTTTGCTGCTGGCGTTGCTGCCGCACAAGATAACCCCTTCGCAAATGTCGAAATCAAGACGACAGAAGTCGTCCCAGGCATCTATATGATGGAAGGCGCTGGTGGCAATATCGGGCTATCTACTGGAGAAGATGGGCCATTTATTATTGATGATCAATTTGCTCCACTATCTGAAAAAATCCTGAGCGCTATCGGTGCCGTAACGGACGCAGCTCCAACATTTCTTTTAAATACCCATTGGCATGGTGATCATGCTGGCGGTAATGAAAACATGGCAGCCGCAGGCGCAAAAATTGTTGCCCATAACAATGTCCGTAAACGCCTGAAAGAAGGACGTAAGGGCGAACGCCCCACTCCACCAGCACCCGAAACGGCATTACCTGTCATCACCTTCTCAGAAGAGATTACATTCCATTGGAATGACCATGAAATTTTAGTTTTTCATACACAAAATGCGCATACGGACGGTGATGCTATTGTATATTTTAAAGATATTGATGTACTGCATATGGGTGATGTGTTCTTCAATGGAGGTTATCCGTTTATCGACCTGAGCAGTGGCGGTGATCTCGATGGTTACATTGCAGCACATGAGGCTGTTCTTGAAAAAATTACTGAGAATACTAAAATTATCCCTGGCCATGGCTCATTGGCCACCACAGCAGACCTTATCGCCACCAAAGACATGTTGATTGAAGTGCGCGAGAAAATCCAAGCGCAAATTGATAAAGGCAAAACTGAAGACCAGGTTGTTAAGAAAAATCCACTCAAAAAGCTCTCTAAAAAATGGGGCAATGGCTTTATCAAAGGTGATTTTATGACCCGAACTGCTTATCAATCTCTGACGGCTGAGTAAGGCTATCTCCCTACTTACGAAATAACCCGGCTAACCCCTAGCCGGGTTATTTTTTGCCCGCAATATTTCTTCGAGAATTTTTCGCGCACCATCCAGATCAGGGAAATCATTATCAACCCAGCGCTCTTCTGTTTCTTTGAGAATTTCCGAAAATTGCGGGCCTGGTTTTATCCCCATATCCAATAACGTTTGGCCTGAGAGTGGAAACTGCGGCACCAACCAACGTTCCGGCAAATCAATAAACGTCATAAGAGCATTCATTACTAAAGAATTGCGTGAACAAGCAAGAAAAATAGCATCCCGCCAAATATTCGTACCCAGATAATAAAGCCTTACCCTTGCTGTTTTCTCATTTTCTACCGTCCGAAGTTTTTTTTCTGCTTGCTGACATTCATCCAGATAGGATGCCTCCCGATTAGAAAGACGCAAGCGAGCTGCCAGACCAGTTATATCAGCACCAAACAGAGCGGCAAGCCCAACAATAGCAGACCCCTCGGGTACTATTTTCTTAAAATTATAAAAATCTTCCAATTGTGGTTTTGCGTGCCAAACTTTCGAAAGCACATTAGCTTCAATCATTGCATCGATGGCACAGGCTGCACCTGGCAGGGCCATAATTTTTAAAAATTCTGACCCTACTCGCTCGCGTGATAAATTCTCTATTCCACTCACAGCATTATTAATCGCAACCAACCCGTCACGATCATAAGATTTGGAAAACCTTGCCGAAAAACGGAAGAATCGCAAAATACGTAAATAATCTTCAGCAATGCGTGTCTTGGCATCACCGATAAATCTGACCTGAGCATTGGCAAGATCTTTCAATCCCCCCACTGGGTCAAACAATACTCCGTCAGACGATAAATATAACGCATTAATTGTGAAATCTCGCCGCCCAGCATCAAGAGTCCAGTCATCCGTATAGGAAACTGTTGCGCGACGCCCATCTGTAGAAACATCTCTTCGTAAGGTTGTAATTTCTATTGGCCCGCTAGTCAGCACCGCCGTCACTGTACCATGATCGATACCAGTAGGAATAACCTTGATGCCTGCGGTCTGTAATAGTGCCATCACCACCTGAGGAGGAATGGTGGTCGCTATATCAATATCATTGCTTGCATGTCCCAGCAGGCCGTCACGCACACACCCACCAACAAACCGCACCCCATCGGGATGCGCATCTTCAAGGGTTTTGCAAAGCGTCCTCAAAGCTGGCTCATTTATCCATTGAAAATAGAGACTTTCTTTATCTGTCAACAGACGCGCAACAGGAGCGCTCGTAGTGTCGACTTTAGTGCCTGTCATTGCTCCTCAACCTGCAACAGCTCCACTCGCTCAGCCAGCGTGCGTAAAATTCCGGCTGTTAATCCCCAGATATAATATCCTTCATAAGGAACTGTAAACATCTTGTAGGAAACATCACGCCAGGATTTATCTTCTGTACCATGATTTTTTATATCAAGAAGAAATTTTAGAGGAACCTCAAATATTTCATCAACTTCACGTGGACATGCCTGAAAAACCGTATTTTCAGGAATGAGACCAACATAGGGCATCACATTATATCCCTGCCCACCAACATGCACGCCGACATCACCTAGTATGCGAACATTTTCTGGTAAGATGCCCACCTCTTCATGAGTTTCACGTAAAGCTGTGTGTTCATAATCACGGTCATCTGCATGAACCCGGCCTCCGGGAAAACTAACCTGGCCTGCATGCGAAGGCATATCTGACGAGCGAACCGTAAGTAGAACAGTGGGTTCAGAACGCTCTATAATCGGAATTAAAACTGCCGCTTCTTTGCGAACTTCATAACGATCCCGAAACATTTCTTCTTCGCGCAAATGCGGGTTTAACTCCAAAAATACCTCACGCGTATTTCGTTCCAATGGTTGCTTCATCGCCTTGCGGAGTAATTCAAGTGGACCCTCTTCAAGACCATTCGTAGTAATTACTTGCTCATCCATTACGTGTGCGATCCCTCAAAAACATCAGCCGCTGCACTGAATGGAAAAAATTGGCCAGCAGAGCTGACCCCGAATTGCTCTTCTCCAGCAATTGTCTGGGTCTCAGCCATAGAAACAAGATCATAATAAACCGAGCGCGATAGCTTTGCTTCCAACCCATCGCGTACATGAATATAAGGGGCGCTGTCCGTTCCTGTCGGGCGTGGTCTAAAGACAATCGGGTGATCAATGCCCGCCACAACTCTCTCCCAAACATTGGTTGTAAACCTCAACACTGCAGTACCATCATCTGCTAAGTCTCTATCACATAACACAGCCAGAAAAGGCGCATCCTCCACTCTGATGCCCATCTTTTCAACCGGTGTGACAAGGAAATATTCATCATTCTCTAGCTTTAAGACAGAAGAAAATAACCGTACCAGTTTGGCGCGGCCAATAGGCGTACCTTCATGCACCCACGTACCATCGCTTTTGATTACCAGATCAAGATCACCACAAAATGGTGGATCCCAAAGGTGAACTGGGGGAAGCCCCCTGTTCACATCAGTATCAGCCAGCTGGCTTGCATATCGCATTAAATCACTCATGACGGTAAATATAGGCATCTTCCCGGTTAATGCGAAGAGATTATGCAGGCCTTAACGACAAGACCCCTCCAGTTTAATACTGGAAGGGTCTGAGTTCATGTGATCACTTATGCAGTAATAAGGCTATTGTTGCGTCATACCTTCACAAGGAAGGCAGCGTGTGTACAAGCCATTTGGGTCATTAAATGTATTGAGAAAATCTGCATGTTCATCAAATACTTTTGCAATCTGACCCAAGCCTGACTGTTGGTGACGCGCAAACGTTTTGTGCAAGCCCGTCGTAACAACGGCTTTAGCCGCCATACCACCAAACAATTTCTCAAATGCCGTGCGCCGATCTTCAAATCGCGTAACTTGATAATCAGCAAGATCAGCTCTCGCAGCAGCCGCCTTGATTGCCTCTTCAAGGCCACCAAGTTTATCAACCAGCTTAAGCTCAAGCGCCTTTTCGCCAGTCCAGATACGTCCCTGGCCAACACTGTCAACATAAGCTTTATCGAGACCACGCCCCTCACTAACAATGGTTAGAAAATCATCATAACCATTTTCAGTAGATATCTGGAAAGCTTCAGAGGTGGTTTCAGGTAATGGGCCAATACCTGCGCCAAGAATTGATGATTGGGAAGTTGTTCCTACACCATCAGTGTAAACACCAGCTTCAACAGCCAAATTTTCAAATGTCGTCAGTGTCGCAAAAATACCAATCGAGCCTGTGATGGTCGTTGGTGACGCCCAGATTTCATCTGCCGGTGCCGCAATAAGATAACCACCAGAGGCAGCTAGTGACCCCATGGAAACAATCACAGGTTTGCCTGCAGCTTTCAGTTCAAGAATAGAATCGTGAATCACTTCTGAAGCAAATGCAGATCCACCAGGACTATCCACCCGCAAGACGACAGCTTTCACCTTGTCATCTTTTCTCGCCTTATCGAGATATTTAACGATCGTTGTGCTTCCGGCCATTTGCCCTGTACTACCATTACCTGGGACAATCGTACCCGCAGCAGTAATCACTGCGATTTTAGATTTATCACTCACAGATTCAGCTGACAGAGAGCGTAAATAAGGACGGAAAGACACAAATTTAAAATCCTTGTCATTTTCACCTTTGCCAAAAGTATCAACCAGAAACTTGCGAATCTCGGAAGGTCGCGACACTTTATCAATGAGGCCATTGGCAAGAGCCGCCTTTGCATTGTCACCCCCATTAGCACGAAGAACTTCGTTGAATTTATCCGCATAATTGTGAACTGTCTCGCGAGAGATATTTCGATTAGCAGCAACATCATCCAGATAACGCGCCCAGAGCGAATCAATAAATTCCTGATTGGCCTGCTTGGCTTCCGGCGACATTGTATCACGCAATTGAGGCTCTACAGCTGCCTTGTATGTTCCAACCCTAAACACATGACTAGTGATTTTGAGCTTTTCCAATAGGGTCTTGTAGTAAGTACGATAAACTCCATAGCCATAAATATTAAGGCCGCCGCTTTTGTTCATATGAATTTCGTCAGCGTGAGAGGCAATCAAATATTGCGACTGGCCGAAAAAATTTCCCACTGCATAGATTTTCTTATCCGCAGCTTTAAAAGCTTCAATTTCATTGATAAGCGTATAGATTTTACTCGTGCCAGCGATAGCGAGGCCATCCAGGTCGAGTACCATTGCCTTGATACGGCTATCATTCTTTGCAGCCCGGATTGTTTTGATTGCATCCCCTAAAGAAATAGGGGTCGGCTCTTGAATACCGTACGCTTCTGAAAGAACTTGCTCAAATGGATCTTCATCAGGAGCCAGTTCTGTCAAAACACCACGTGGATTAAACAGGAAAGCTGAACCATCTTGAATGTTGGCTTCAAATTTATCATTATTTCCTGCAAAATTCCCGGAAATAGTGGTCATTACCATAACCACAAGTAACAACAATATAAGCCCGATAAGTCCCTGCAATAAGAGCAAAAACCCGATTAACAATTTGCCAAATCCCTTGATGAAGCCCCAAACACTGAAGCTATTGGCATTGTAATTATCTATTCTATCGTTCACTCAAACTACCCCTTTACAGTAATTCACTTTTCGCGGCATTAACGCTGGCATATTTACCAGCCCTTATCAGACCCATGATAAAGCATTGTTATAGCACTAATTCTTTAGCAGGATATCAACAGATATCCCACAGTCGAGCACGTATTAATAAGAAAGCGTCAAAATGCCGTGTTTTAGAGATGAGGTGTTTCCCATTTACCATGTGGCCATGGTATCAACAGCCAACTACTGAACGTTAGACAGGTTATTTCATGCAGGATCAGGATATTCTCCGCGAATTTGATGCACTTTCCGGACAAATGGCAAAAGCGAAAGATGCGTTGGGACAGGTCATTTTTGGCCAGGAACAAGTTTTAACGTTATCCCTGACTGTACTTGCAGCAGGAGGGCACGGGCTTCTCGTAGGCGCACCCGGTCTCGCCAAAACTTTGCTGGTTACCTCCATCGCCGATGTCCTTGGCCTATCGGCCAAACGCGTCCAATTCACACCAGATTTGATGCCGGGTGATATTCTAGGTTCCGAAGTGCTGGAAGAAAGTGACGAAGGCAAGCGCGTATTTCGCTTCATCAAGGGGCCGGTTTTTTGTCAGATGTTGATGGCCGATGAAATCAACCGCGCGAGCCCGCGCACTCAATCAGCACTTCTTCAGGCAATGCAGGAGCGATTTGTGACCGTTGCGGGGGATCGACACAACCTGCCAGATCCATTCCACGTACTGGCAACTCAAAACCCGATTGAACAAGAAGGTACTTATCCCCTGCCAGAAGCACAGCTGGATCGATTTCTCATGCAAATTGACGTCCCTTTTCCCGATGAGGTTGCCGAACGACAAATGCTTGCCGAAACCACCACTGGCAAATCAATCTCCCTCGAAGCTGTTCTTGATCCTGCTAAACTGAAAAATGTTCAAGCCATGGTCCAAGCCATGCCAATAGGCGAACAGGTTGTTGATGCAATCCTCAAGCTCGTACGCGCTTCACGGCCCGGTCCTGATGCTGGAGACCGTGTCAACAAATTGGTCTCATGGGGGCCTGGACCACGGGCCAGCCAGGCCCTTTCTCTAACTGTCAGAGCATTAGCGCTCATCGATGGAAGACCGGCACCCTCTCTTGATGATGTCCGCCATCTTGCAGGCCCCGTACTCAAGCACCGTATGGCATTGAATTTTGCCGCCCGGGCAGAGGGTATTAGTATAGATGATTTCATTCAGGAACTGTGTGAGCAAATTCTGTAACCATGTCCGCTAACTCACCCACAAATTCTGGCGCATCCTCTTCAATCAATACTATCCGCCATGATGCCGAAGAAGTTGCTTCGCTCTTTCCAGCCCTGTTGATAGAAGCAGAAACGCTCGCCCATTCACTTGCCGTTGGGTATCATGGAAGAAGGCGTGCTGGACCTGGAGAAACTTTCTGGCAACACCGCCCTTATACTTTTGGTGATGCCGTCTCAAGTATTGATTGGCGACAATCCGCCCGTGCCGCTGATCGGCTTTATATCCGCCAAAACGAATGGGAAGCCGCTGCTTCGATCTGGTTATGGCGCGACCCATCAGCATCCATGACGTATGCCTCCACACAAGAGCTCGACGAAAAACACCACCGCGCAACAGTTCTAATTACAGCGCTGGCAATCCTTCTTTCTCAATCTGGAGAACGCATTGGTGTACTTGACGGCGACACCACCGCAGGCGGATCATCTCGTTTATTTCATGGACGTGGCGCTCCGTCAAAAATTCTTGAAAATCTCGATCATTCCAAAAACCGTGAGGATGTGCTGATCCCCTCGGGGGAAAAAATTCGGTCAGGTAATCATGTTGCATTAGTCAGCGATTTCCTTGTAGAACCTGAACATGTGGCTGATGCTATTGATCGTTTCAATTCACGGGGTGCACGCGGTGTCCTATGTCAGGTTCTAGACCCTGCTGAAATTTCGTTTCCATTCCGTGGGCGTACAGAATTTCTAGATACTGAATCTTCTTCAAGCCTGTTATTCGGGAACGCCGGATCATTGAGGGCAAATTACAAAGAAAAATTAGAAGACCATCAGGAAATATTACAAACCATTAGCCACAAGTCAGGCTGGCCTCTATACACTCACATGACAGATGCTCCGGCACGCGATGCCCTCATGTTTTTAGCAGATACACTTGGCGAGAAATCCGGTTCCATTGCCGGGGTAAAATTGTGAGGTTTCAGTGTTCCCAGCAGCGTTGAGTTTCCTAACTCCCCTCATCTTGTTAGCGCTTTTTAGCCTACCGCTAATATGGTGGCTATTGCGGGCGACACCCCCCGTTCCTGAACGCTTGCGTTTCCCAGCCTTTATTATTCTACGCCGCCTTACCAATGAAGAAGAAACCCCCGACCGCACACCGTGGTGGCTTCTTCTTCTCAGGTTGCTGCTCGTAGCTTTTATTATCATCGGCCTTGCTGGCCCAGTTTTGAACGCACCTGATATCAAATCTGTGGATGGTCCCTTGGTCCTGGTGGTTGATAATAGCTATGCAGCAGCGCCTGGTTGGTCCCTTCGCAAGACAGCTATAGAGCGCACCGCGGAAGAAAACCGGCGCACAGGACGACCTGTTTTTGTTATGACCACAACGCCAGCCTATCCTGTTGGCACACCATACCTGGCTGGCCCACTGGCCGCTGATGACCTACGCAACTTGGCAACATCCCTCACCCCGGTACCATTCCCCGCTGATCGCGTAAGCTCACTCACCACTTTGGAAAAACTTGATGAGACTCTTGTTCGTAATAGCGTTGCTAACCCTGGGAATTTTTCTGGCAAGCCTGAGTTTGCCTGGTTGAGTGATGAGCTGAGCTCTTCAACCACAAAGATAGATCAGACTTTCGCCAATGCACTAAGCGAACGTGGTGTTGTCACTGTCTATACTGACAATACCCATGATAGCGTAGCCTTGCACCGGGAAGAGCAATCTACTTATACACAAGGCATTGCATTCACAATACGGCGCCTTCATGCAAATACGCCATGGGATAGTGACCTTGTTGCAATAGCGCGCGATGGGCGTGAGCTGCGCCGCACATCGATATCGTTCAACGTTGGCGAAACAACGATTACCACCGATATCAATCTACCTCTAGCATTACAAAACGAGCTCGGCAGTGTTCGTATCGAAAATGCTCGCACAGCATCAGCCCTATGGCTTGCAGATGCTCGTGACCGGCGTGCACTGATAGGTCTGCAACGCGCAGAACGCGAACAAAGTGCAGCTCTTCTGGCAGGTAATCACTACATACGAGAAGCACTTGCACCATTCGCAGAGTTTCAAACCGGCAACCTCGACGCATTGATTAAAGCAAATGTTTCCGTCATTGCCCTCGATGATGTCGGTCGTTTGCGCACGGAGGATCAAAATTTACTGACAGAATGGGTCGAACGTGGCGGCGTATTGATCAGATTTTCAGGTCCGACACTTGCTGATGCAGCCCTGGACAG
This sequence comes from uncultured Caulobacterales bacterium, assembly GCA_964529135.1. Lineage (GTDB taxonomy): Bacteria > Pseudomonadota > Alphaproteobacteria > Caulobacterales > Parvularculaceae > CALLPQ01. The sequence goes on from CAZGVP010000039.1 coordinate 11,253, forward strand.
CACCCCGCCTCTTTTGCCTGTCACCCTACGCCAGGGAGAGCGTGCATTCGGGGGTGCGTTGACGTGGGCCACACCACAGCCACTTGGTGCCTTTTCTGCAGATGGACCATTTTCAGGCCTGACTGTGCCACCAGATGTATTTATCCGCCAGCAAGTTCTTGCTCAGCCAGGCGGAGAGACCAGCGAGCGCACATGGGCAAGCCTCAATGATGGCACTCCCCTCGTTACAGGCAAGATACAAGGTAACGGACTGATCGTGTTATTTCACATAACTGCCACGCCGGTTTGGTCAGATTTACCTCTCTCAGAAATTTTCATTGATATGCTACGTAAATTAACATTTCTGTCCAGCCTTGGACCTGACACCCTGGAAGAGACCGTTAGCGACCAAACGCAAACAAATTATGCCCCGCTACGTACGCTCGATGCATATGGCCGTTTTGAAAATCCACAACCGGGCCTTACAGGAATCACGCTTGCTCAAACAACGACCATGGCAACACCCCTATCCCCTCCGGGTCTCTACGGTGCCCCGGACACCCCTCTGGCCATTAATACCGTGACGAAAGAATCGCCTTTCGCACCCATGAACATTTCCGGTATTACAAAAAAAGCATACACAGTAGAAACGCCAAAACAGTTATGGGCGTTCTTCTTTGTAGCAGCACTCCTATTGCTATTGGCGGATATGCTGGCGACTTTATTCCTCGGAGGAAAATTAACGCGGACGTCTTCACGTAATACCATCACCAAAAAACAACCTCAAACAGCCAGCCTCAGTATTTTGATGTTCTGTTCTGTCATAATCGTAAGTTTTTTTGCATCATCACAACACTCTGCGTATGCGCAAGGGGCTAGCCAATCACCCACTGACATTACAAAGCCACTAGATCCACCAATTGATCCTCGCATCATCGAGGCAACTCTCGTCACCCGTTTTGCGTATATCATCACAGGCAACGAAGAGATTGACCGTATTTCACACCTTGGTCTGACAGCTCTCAGTCAGGAGCTTTCCAGACGCACCACCGTTTCACCAGCCGCACCAGTCGGTATTAATCTTAACACAGATGATTTTTCAGTTTATCCAGTACTCTACTGGCCGATTGTACCGGAAATGGAACAACTTGCTGATAGTGTCCTTGCTGATATAGAAACCTTTATGCGCCTCGGGGGATTGGTGATCTTTGACACGAAAGACGAAGAACGCAGTGTCGCTGGTCGAGAAACGAGTGAAGCGTCCACTTTACGAAGACTTTTAACCCGGATTGATATTCCCCCGCTCACACAATTATCAAAAGATCATGTCCTGACGAGATCTTATTATCTATTGCCGGAACTAAGGGGACGCACCGGCTTTAATCCGGTATGGGTCGCTGCCGGATCGACTATCAATGATGGCGTAACACCGCTTATTATTGGCGGACGTGACTGGGCTGGTGCATGGGCACGATTTGATAATGGAAATCCGGCTCGTCAAATCATCAGCAATCGCTTTAATGATGGTGAACGCGGCCGGGAAATGGCGTACCGCTCAGGTATCAATATGGCGATGGTCGCATTTACAGGAAATTATAAAACTGATCAGGTTCATGCAACAATCTTACTACGACGCCTTGGTGAAGACATACCTAATAACGAAGGAAACTCCGGGAATACACCAGTAAAATGACCATGGCCTCATCACTTATTCTTGACCCTGTAATTCCATTTTGGCTGCTCATAACAATTAGCTTTATTGCCGCTATGTCCGGGTTTTTCTATTTTTGGCGCAGCCCCCGTAGCGGCCTTTTTCGGCTCCTGGCGCTCGCTACTATCCTTGGCGCATTGGCTAATCCACAAATCCAAACCGATGAGCAGACGCCGTTGAAGGATATTGTTCTGGTGCTAAAAGATAACTCGGAAAGTCAGCGCCTCGATAATCGACTAGCAATTAATGACCAGATCGCAGTCCAACTACAAACACGCGGTCTACAAAGTGGCAATATTGATATCCGTGAAGTGAATGTCACAGGCGATCAGGAAACACGTATACTCGATGCTATAGGTGATGCACTTGCCGATACCCCGCGCATACAACTTGCCGCCATTTTTATACTGACTGATGGTCAAGCCACGGATATCTCCCTTGATGAAAATGGCATAGCAACCATCAGCAACGTTACCGGGATTATTCCAGATAATGTTCCCGTTCATGTGATGTTGACAGGACGAAAGGATGAAATAGATCGCCGCATTACCCTCAACAGCGCCCCGCGATATGGGATCGTGCGGGAGAGTGTACGGGTTTCTTTTCGCATTGAAGATATTGGCCCAGATGAAAAACCTTCAGCAAATGCAGCGACTGTAGAGGTATACCTCAAGGTAGACGGCAAGGAAATCCTAAGACAAGCCGTCCCCACTGGGCAGAATGTTGGTTTCGATGTACCTTTGGATCGCCCCGGGCAAGTGATCATCGAACTTACAGCAGCGCCACTGGAAAGTGAGCTAAGTGAGGCAAATAACAGTGTTGTACTTCCGATCACAGCAGTGCGTG